>CAJTSU010000106.1 GCA_910579055.1 uncultured Mailhella sp.
GCCGGAAGGAAAAGCCCATGAAACGGGCATCCACGGAGGCCAGCTCAAAACCGTCAGTATCCAGCGGATCGCCAAGGTCCACCCAGCCCAAGCGCCTGCCGTCCGCGTCGATTTCGGCAGTGAAGGCGTGTTGCCGCAAGGCGTCCAGGCCAAGCGAGGCAGCGGAATCGGCCTTGCAGATTGTCAGAGCTGTGCTTGAAGACAGGAAACCGGACATATGAACTCCTTGTTGTATTGGTTGAATTGACAAATGTCTTTGTTCGCCGTTGCCCCGCCTGGTATGACCGGCGGGAGATTCTTACCGCATTCGCGGCCGAGAGGAAAACACCATGCCGCGCACATGCGTTTCTTCCGGCATGGGAGCAGCCGGGCGTTCCGCAGGTGTTTGATAAGCGCCGACAAACTCCAGCGCCTCGTCCAGCGTGCCGAATTGAGCGTTGACCGTGCGTGATCCGTCAATCATGTTGTACTTTTCATACTGAACATGCAGACCTGTCTGATTGTCGGCGGTTTGAAAAATCCGCATCTGGAAGATGCCGCCATCGCCCGCATCCATTGTTTTGGAATGTTCATTCTTGCCGTAAAAATCACTGCCGGTAGGATGGAAACCGGCGTCGGCAAGCCGGTCACGGAAGGTTTCGCCATTCAGCGTCGATACCGGCGCGGCAGCTTCGGCAGGCGGCGTTTCCTTGAGTCCGCGCCGCGCGGCGTCCTGGCGGGCGATGCCCAGGGCTTCTTCCGCCGACTCGAATTTTTTGAGATAGACGCCACGCGGGACGCTGGATGAGCTGTGCCATTGGCCGTCTTCATACATCCCCTGTCCGAGTGAACCGACGTGCTCGCTGAAATAGGTGCGGTGCAGAATATACCCGTTTTTCAATGTTTGGCCGTTGTGCTGATTGGTGACGAGGTATTCCGTTCGGCCTTCGCCTTCGCCATATTTCAGCTTGTAATACTGTTTCTCCGGCTGTTTGGCGGGAGATTCGGCAGCAGCACTGTCCTCCTGTGGCTGTGGAGCTTCCGCTGTCGTCTGTCCATCGGCAAGAGAGGTTTTCGGCGTCCAGGTGGAGACATAGTTGGCGTCGTCCTGCATCCGCTGCAATTCGCGCATGACAGCGGAATGGTTTTCCCGTGTCAGGTTCAATTCCTCCTGCTGGGGAAACTCCTTGCCGAGAGCCGCCTTGACGGTTTCCATTTCGGCGATCTCCTGCCGGACATTCTCACGCTGCCTGGCGACGGCCTCATCCAGACCCTTGCCGAGAAAGTTGTCCACGCGCTGAAACAGACCGGACAGACTGAGCTTGTCGTCAAAGCTGTACCGCAGATTGTCGGGCTGGAATTGCCGATCGCCCGCGCCCTGGAGAAGGATGCGGAAGCCGTCTTGAGAGGCAAGCCCCATGCTTCTGACAATGGTCATTTTGAAGCCGCGATACGTCCCAAAGAGAACCTTCGCGCTGGAATTTCTGGTGACTTCCTTGATGCCGCCTACCAGAATATCCCGCATCTTCTCGCCGTCCTTGTCTCCCAACACTTTTCCCTCATGCGCCAGCTCCACCAGAATTTTCTCTTTGCCCTTTTCCGTCATTGTGCGCGTGTTGGCGTCCCGGAGCCGGATACTTTCGGCATAGTCCGCTTCCACCTTGGCAAGCCGCGATTCAGCGGACGCAAGGTATTTGAGACGATCCCGCATCCTGTGCTGACCGCGCTGATGCTGTGAATACAGAGCCTCCAGCTTGCGTAAATCACTTGCCAACTGCACCTGCATGAGGATAAGAGGATTGCCGGAAGCTGCGGCTTTCATTTCCGCCGCATTGGCGGCTTCAGAAGACACATCATCTATGACGCGCTGGAGCAAATCACCTTTTCTGAATTGCTCAATGGCTGCCGATTTGTACTCTATACATTGCCACATCCGGGCTTTTCGCTATCATGTAACATATTGAAATATAAGGATAAAAAATGGGTATTTCTGCTGAATACCCGCAAAAATACCCACAAAATAAAAAGATTCAAAAAAATTTTGCTGGACGTGGTTGGATGCTTGTCACACCTATACAGCGAGGAAGTTAGGGCAAGTCACTACGGGGAATGTTTACGGAGAATACGCTACCGCTGCCTGGCGAGCTTTTTACACTTATTTCCGCACCGATACGCTGTGCAGCGTGCTTCACGATGGATAGGCCGAGACCAGTTCCTCCCGTAGAGCGGGAGTGGCTCTTATCCACACGATAGAATCGCTCAAAGATACGCTCCTGTTCATCCTGCGGAATACCGATGCCGCTGTCAGCTACTGAAATTACTAATCGACCGTCACGTTCCAGCAGCATCATGCTGACAGTACCGTTTTCCACATTATATCTGATAGCATTATCACAGAGGTTACTTACGATTTCTTTCAGCAGAGGACGAACACTGTGCAATCTGACCGATTCCCCATCAACGTGCAGTGCAATACCGCGTGAAGCCGCAGCATCGTGGAAATCCAGTGCAACTTCGGAAAGAACATCCTTGGCATCAAAAGTCGTGGCAGGAAGATCCATACCTTCCTCAAGACGGGACAAGTGGATGATGTCATCTATGAGTGCCACAAGTCTCAACCCTTCACGGCGTATATTTCCTGCAAAACGTACCAGGTCTTCCTGAGTGACAAGGCCATGTTCGAGCAGCTCCGCACTACCGATGATGGTCTGGAGTGGCGTTTTCAGCTCATGGGAAACATGAGCCGAGAATTCACGACGACGACGCTCATTCTCGGCCTGTTCCGTTACATCAAAGGCCAGCAGAACAAAACCTTCCGTGCGCTTCTCCCGGCTGATGCAGGTAATATCGAGCTGGAACTCTCGCCCGTTACGCATCATCCTGCTCTGGCTGTGACCATGCTCCTGCGCTTCAAGTATCGCATCCTGAAGCTTGCGGCTCCGGTCAATAAGCAGGATGTCACGCCCCAAAAAGTCTCCTTCTACACAGAAAAAAGCCTGTGCCGCAGGGTTGATGCTCAAGACTGAGCGTGAGGCATCAAGAAGGACAAGCCCTTCTTTCATGGCTTCCGTAATGAGGGAAAACTCTTCGGTACGGCAGGTCAATTCTGCAAGTTGTTGCTCGATTTGTCTGTGCTGGTGACTGATTCGCTTCAGAAGGGGGGAAAGTTCTTCATAGGTATCATTTTCCATAGGTCTATCGAGATCCAGTCTGTTGAATGGCTCCACGATGCGCCGCGCCATACTTCGTGCCAGAAAGCCGGAAAAAAACATACCGATGAGAGCTACCAGAATAATGGGTTGTATCAAGCCCAGAGCGAGAGAAAGTGCTGTCTCCGATGTCACGGACATACGAAGGACACTTCCGTCTTTCAACTGACGGGCAAGATACAAGGTTTCTTCAAGAAGGGTAGCGGACTGGCGGTAACTCATGCCCGCCCCCGAAGACAGGGCCTGCTTCACCTCTTCGCGGTTCGCATGATTTTCCATGGTGGAAGCATCAGCTTCTGAGTCAAAGACTACCGTACCATCGGCGGCTATCCATGTAACGCGAGTATCCTGCAGCTTTAGCGAATCAAGATAGGCATGGCCGTTTTTTTCTACGGCGGAGACCGCAAGGATGAGCTGATTCCCCAGCTGTGTATGCTGCTCCTCGGTACTGTGTCGGTAAAGAATGCCTGTTATGATGACAAGGCAAGCCAGTAAGGTAACTACTGTCGCGCTCAGGATAGAGCGGAAGATTCTGTGGATCATGCCAATTTCTCCAGTCGATAGCCGACACCGCGTACTGTTTCTATACATTCGCCCCATGAGCCGAGCTTCTGCCGCAGGGTACGGATGTGCATATCCACGGTACGGGTCTCGCTGTAATAGTCCTGCCCCCAAACCTCGGTCAGCAACTGTTCCCGACTGAACGCCGTTCCAGGATGGGCAAGGAGGAACTCCAGCAGTTTGAATTCCTTATGGGTGAGGGGCAAACGCTCCCCCGCGAGACACACTTTGTGGCTTCCAGCATCAAGGGTCAGCCCGGCGAAACCAAGCTCTTGTTTGGAGGGAGCGCATCGCTTGAGGACGGCTTTCACGCGAGCTACCATCTCCATCATACTGAAGGGTTTGACGAGATAGTCGTCGGCACCAAAATCGAACCCGTGGAGCCTGTCTGCCTCATTTCCCTTGGCGGTAGCCATGATGACGGGAATGGATCTGTATGCCGGATGGTTGCGAAGACGGCGCAGAAGCTCCATGCCGTCAAGGCCAGGAAGCATAACGTCAAGCAGGACGAGTTCAGGCTTTTCTTCTTTCAATGCATTCCAGAAGGAAGTTCCGTCAACAAAAGCCCGTACCTTGAAGCCGGCTGCCCTGAGTATATAAAGCTCTATCTCGCGGATACCCGCGTCATCCTCAACACACCAGATCATGCTCCAAATCCTTCTGAAGGCCGGACGGAAAGCACCACCCATTTGGCGATATTGGTGGCATGGTCACCGATGCGTTCAAGATACTTGGCAATCATCAAAAGGTCGAGTGCGTACTCCCCTTCATCGGGAGAATTGGCAATGATTTCGATAAGGTAGTCCTTCACTCGCTCGAAATATTCATCCACAGTATCATCCTGTGCCATAACAATGTGAGCAAAATCAACATCTTGCTTTACATAGGCGTCCACACTCCCAGTCACCATACGCATGGCCTCTTCAGCCATGGGGATGAGTGGCATACAGGGCTTGACGGAACGTCCATCGAGGTGCTGCACTATGCTGGCAATATCTGCCGCCTGATCACCTATGCGTTCAAGGTCGGTTATCATTTTCATGGCGGCGGTGATCTGTCGTAAGTCACGGGCCACGGGATGCTGCTGGAGCAAAAGACGCAGACAACGATCTTCAATACTGCGTTCCATGCGGTCGATCGCGATTTCCAGAGTAATGGCTGTAGCGGCATGATCGGGTTCGCCATCACAAAGGGCACGAACAGAACCACCTATAGCTTCCTCGCAGAGTGCCCCCATAGAAACGAGTTCCCTGTTGAGCTGCTCAAGCTGTTCGTCAAAACGACTTCTCATTAGCCGAACCTCCCGGTGATATAATCTTCCGTGCGCCTGTCCTGTGGCACGGAGAACAGTTTTTCGGTTTCGCTGCATTCGATGAGTTCCCCCATCAGAAAAAAAGCCGTGCGATCGGATATGCGGGTAGCCTGTTGCATATTATGTGTAACGATAACGATGGTGTAATGCTCCTTCAGGGTGACACAGAGTTCTTCAATCTTCAGTGTGGAAATGGGGTCGAGAGCACTGGTTGGCTCGTCCATAAGCAGGACTTCCGGCTCAACGGCAAGAGCGCGAGCTATACAAAGCCTCTGCTGCTGGCCACCGGAAAGGCCAAGGGCATTCTTTTTGAGCCTGTCCTTCACTTCATCCCAGATGGCGGCATCGCGCAGGGATCGTTCGACTATCTCATCAAGGCGGGTTCGAGTGGTAATACCATGAGTGCGCGGCCCATAGGCGATATTATCATAAATACTCATCGGGAAGGGATTGGGCTTCTGGAAAACCATGCCCACCTCGCGGCGCAGAGCGTTTACATCTACTTCAGGGGCATAGATGTCCTGCCCCTTGTATTCCACGCAGCCAGAAATATGTACCGAAGAGATAAGGTCGTTCATACGGTTCAGTGTTTTCAGAAAGGTAGATTTGCCGCAACCAGAAGGACCGATGAAGGCCGTGATACGTTTTTCCGGGATACTGATGTTGATAGAGTTAAGTGCCTGCGAAGAGCCGTACCATAAGCAGAGATCATAGGCGGTAATGATTTCGTTCATGTATTCCTCCAATGCTTGAAGTATCTGCCGATGAGTGATGTGGACAAGTCAATGACAAGAGCCAGGAGTATAAGGATGGCGGCTATGGCAAAGGCCACATCAAATTCTCCCTGTTCTTTCGCATAGACGTAAAGCGCAACTGTAAGCGTAGCCCCTGCGCTGTGCAGTCCTTCAAGGAAACCATTGAGAGAGTGGGCGAAACCGGCGGTGAACAGAAGAGCCGCTGATTCACCGATAATGCGCCCCACGGAAAGAATGCAGCCCGTGAGTATGCCGTCAACACAGCCGGGCAGAACTACCGTACTTATCACACGCCATTTGCCAGCTCCCAGTCCAAAAGCCCCTTCGCGATAACTCTGGGGCACAGTCTTCAAACTTTCCTGCGTGGTTCGCATCATGGTGGGCAAGTTCATGATGACAAGCGTGAGTGCACCGGCAAGTAATGAAGTTTTCATGCTCAGGAACTGACAGAAAAAAAGCATTCCCACGAGGCCGTATATAATGGATGGGATACCGGACAATGTTTCTGCGGCCAGTTCGATGACAGACACTACTCGCCTGTTTTCAGCGTACTCTGTAAGATAGATGGCAGCACCAACGCCAAGAGGAATAGTAACTCCCAACGCGGCGACAACAATATACAGTGTATTCAGAATATCTGGCAGAATACCTATGCGTTCCGTAAGATAACTTGGCCTGGTGCTGAGAAGCTCCCACGAAAGATGAGGAATGCCTTTTCCCAGCACATACACCAGTAGGAAAAGAACGAGGACGGCAGTACTCAGCGTGGCCAGCCCCATGACTATCTGCATAAGAGCCATATAGCTGCGCCGCTTGAAAGAAAGCTTTTGGACGAGCATCACGCCTCCCTTCCACGCTTGAGGAAAAAGTTGAGAGAAGCATTTATCAGCAGAATGAAAAAGAAGAGCACAAGTGCTATGGAGAAAAGAGCTTCACGCTGGAGTCCACTTGAGTAAGACATCTCGCTTGCCACCGCAGAAGTCAGGAAACGTACACTTTCAAAAAGGGAAGGCATATTGGCTACGTTGCCCGAAACCATCATGACAGCCATAGCCTCACCAATGGCACGGCCTACGCCCAGTACGACGGAAGCAGCAATTCCGCTCTTGGCGGCGGGGACGGATACGCGAAAATATGTTTCAACCGATGTGGCTCCAAGGGCGAAAGAAGCATCTTCGTATTCCTGCGGCACTGCCTGTAATGCCGTCATGGATACTTTGATAATGGAAGGCAGGATCATAACGGCCAGAACAAGAATGGCGGCCAACAGACTCGCGCCATCCGGCACATTGAAAACAGAGCGTATGCCCGGAACAAGAACGAGCATCCCCACAAGGCCGTAAACGACGGATGGGATCCCCGCAAGGAGGCTGACCGCCGATTCCATGAAACGGCGCACGCGGACTGGAGCCATTTTCGCCAGCCATACCGCTGTGAAGAAGCCCACGGGTACACCGAGGGCAATGGCACCAGCCGTACCCCAGATACTTGTTAGGATAAAAGGGAGGATGCCGAAGCGCGGTTCCGAAGCCGTAGAGGCCCAGGTATCGCCAAAAAGGAAATCGGCCAGCCCTATTTCCCGTATGGCAGGAAGACCGGAAAAGACAAGATAGGCAGTGATAAGCAGGACGCATCCCACGGCCACCAGTCCCAGCAGGAGGAAAAAGCCATGTATGAGATATTCAAAAGTCCTTTGTGTATTCATATCAGACGTTCTGCGATGGGAAAAGATTACAGAGAAGAGCGACGGAATGATACCGCCGCTCTTGTCCGGAAGGAGTGCGGTTCTCTCCAGTGTACCGTTTCTGCTGAACAACGAAGCGGCGTTTTTGTTATCAATGGGCCGGGACAGCACCGGCGGCGGAAATAATTCGGGAAGCAGCAGGAGAGGTGATATAGTCAAAAAAGGCCTGAGCGGCTGGGGACAGATCCCTGCCTTCCACCGTAACAATAACAAAGGGACGCTGCACCTTGTAGGAACCATCCTTCACACTTTCTTCAGAAGGGGCGACACCCTCAATGGAAAGGGGTCGTACGCTTTTCTTTACGGAAGCAAGAGAAGCATAACCAATGGCGGCAGGATTCTGAGAAACCGTAGTGATGACATCTCCCGTGGAAGTGAGTTCCTGGCGATATTTACAGGAATCCTTGGTTTTAGTGACAGACTCAAAACCGTCACGCGTACCACTGCCCGCTTCGCGACCGATAAGAACAATTGTGGAGTCCTGACCGCCGACTTCCTTCCAGTTGACGATTTTACCAGTGTAGATGTTCGCAATATCAACGAGAGTAAGATTTTTTACAGGATTATGAGGATTCACGATGACGGCAATGCCGTCATACGCCAGCACTGTTGCAGTGAGGCCGAAGTTTTTTTCTTCCTCTTTGAGGTCTCGGCTGGCAAGACCAATATCGCAACGGCCCTCTCTGGCAGCGGCAATACCTGCCCCTGAACCTGTGGGATTGTAGGTAAACTTGACTTTGCGGTGTTCGTTCTCAAAAGCTTCACCAAGGGATCCGATGACTTTTTCCATGGAACTGGAACCGTCCGTGGAAATCATGCCGGAAAGAGGTTTGGCATCGGCAGGTGCGGCAACAGCCATGAGGACGGTTAAAACAAGGGCGGGAATGCTTCTTTTCATGGTTCAAACTCCTGAAAGATTAAGGATTGCCATGAGGGGCACTTTAGACCGCCATTGTAAAATCGAAAGGGTTGTTTTTGTAAAGTTCTGGTAAAATGTTTCACTTTGAACTGACACCAGAGTTTACCTCATTCTCCACATAGGACTTTCCTCTTCCTTCTGCTTCTCCTCCAGCCCCTCAATTTTACGCCACAGGGGTAAAAACCGCTGATTCCGGGCCATATCCTGATCCCCGACCTTGCCAAAGGCATACTCTGCTGTGCGTTCAGCGTAGCCTTGCCAGTTGCTGTTGCCAGGGTATTCACGGATAACAGGGGCACAGAGATCGATGGTATCGGTCACAACTTTCCGGCTGTGACCGTTGGCCCGCATCCGCAGGGCGATCATGGCATCCACCTGTCGTAAGTCGTCAATGGCCATACTCCTGCTGATGTTGTCCAGATGGGCGAAGTAGGCTGTTGCAGGACTGCCGGGTCGGAGGTACGGACGCAAACGCTGCTCATACGGTTCTCGCTGTTTCTGTCTCTGCTCTTCCACATCGGTAAGGATCTTTCGCAGTTTTTGATCAGTCGGACGAATGGCTGCAATAACTATATCTCCGGCAGGGCCATAGGCGTACTGCAAAATCCTGCTACGCCGCTCAAGGATGTCGCGCTTCTCTACCTCTGAGGTGGAACGGGGGCTGTGTCTGGCTAATTCCCTGTCCACTTCCTCCTGAGTATACCCCATACAGCGTAAATAAAGCACTGTTCCTGCATCCAGTCTTGACTGATCCATGCGAACATCAGCGTACTTTTTGCGAAGCATATCCTGAAAACAGGCAAATGGCCTTTTCAGCTTACAGAGAGGGACAACGCTGTATTTCCTGACCTGCATATCCGGGGTGATGCGCTCCCGCAAACGCCAGAGCTGGGCGAGGCGTTGACTCTTGTGCCCCAGCCAGGTTTTGAAGCGGGGCAAGCTGCACCGCGCCTTGGCCCGCTGCTTCCTGCTTTCTGCTCGTTGGCTCTGCTGTTGGAGCTTCAGGAAATACCGGGCGATATTGAGCATGGGCAAGCCGTGCAGGGCTACTTTGGCAAGCACCTGTTGTCGCTCCTGTCGCTGCTCCTCGTGTTCGCGCCGTTCAGCTTCTTTACGGTGTTCCTGTGCCAGACTGCGTTCCTCGGCCAGTTGACGCCGTTGGGCCTGATACTCCTGCCATTCCTGCTCACAAACATGGCTGACTGGCTCTGGTTCTGGTGGGGGAACAACAGGAACACAGAGACTTTCCTCAAATTCACCAAGCCGCTTGCACAGCTTCCCCAGAGAGAGATCCCTGTCCACGCTGGATGCCTTGATCGGGGTTTCCCCCACATAGATGACAGCCCCTGAGCCTTTGCGGACATACCTCATGCCTACGGTGGCCAAGCCTGTGTGCAGCTCCTGCCAGCAGGTGGCCTTCTGGATGAGGGGATGGGCCTTTTCCTGCGCCATGCGCTGGGCCGACTTTTCACCAGTGGCGTTCTCAAAGTCTTGAGCTTCGGGCTTGGGCTTGACGACCCTGGGCCGCTGATTACGGACGATTTGCCCCTGCTCATTGACCCGATAGCGGGCATTCTTGCTGCTGGCCCAACCCTGCTTATGTTCGATTTCGGCAACGATCCTGTGGGCCGCCTCGATGTCAAAACCCTTGTGTGGCTGCACCACTTTTTCTGTCAGCGGATGAACGCGGTTGACGGCGATATGCACATGAAAATTGGATGTATTCACATGGGCCGCCACAATGGCCTGATGCTCGCTCAACCCCATACGATCCAGAAAAAGGGTCACGGCATCTCCCACCTGTTCTCTGGTGGGGAATTCATTTTCCTTCCATGACATGACCCAATGGCTGACGGGCATTTTACTGTGTATGGATCCCTCAGATAAGGCAATCATCTCCTGCTTCCACGCTCTGGTTGTCCTTGCCACAAAGTTCAAGCCAAAGGCGTACATCCGTTTTCCTAAGCCCTGCTCATCCTTTTGGGCAAGGATATAGTCCACAAGTCCGCCGATCATGGTGGCCTTGGTTTTCTGGAGGTTGGTACGCTTCAGCTTTTTCAGGATCATGACGGCTTGCTCATGGTTTCAATGGCGTTCTGGATGCCCTCCAGTGTGCGATTCATTTGAGCGATGGCCTCCGGCTGCCCTGTGTCCCTGACCATGCCAAAATGATGCTTGAGGAGACCGCCCAAACGCCTCAGCTCCCTGATGGCCTGGTTGTCCGTTCTGGCAACGATGGGCCGCCCTCCGAATATACGCCGCCGTATATATTCAGATACCGACAGCCCGGCACTGGCGGACTGTTCCCTCAGTCTTTCATCTTCCGCTGTGGTCATCCGAACTGTACGCCTTGAGGGAAATCGCGTTGCCCTGATCGTCTTTTTCTTCATTGCCTTTCTGCCTTACATAGCGTGTGAGAAACGAAGTGCCGAACACGCCGGGAGTCCAGAGGCGCGAGCCTTTGGCAGGTTTGTGGCTGGCGTCAGCCAGCTACCAACCTGTAAAGTGGAACAGGGGTCGGGCCATGAATCCACCTTATCCTCTGATTCCATGTGTTCGGCATGAAGACTTGCTTCATTTGTATCCAGAATAACCATGAAAAGAGAAAAAAGGCCATATGGAAAAAGCAAAAAGACTGTATTATACTTTTCTGGACAATCATAATATATGAATCAATCACCTATGAAAAAAAATTTTAAATCTTCTATTTGTTCAGTATCATCTATCAATGTCCAATATTGTTCATAATCATCCATCAAGTATTGTTGAGCATAAATCATCACCTGTGCTATCAGCAAGTCAGTCCCTATCTGGAGAAAAGTCATCAAAAGAGGATGGAGCCAATGGCAAAAGCGCAACGCAATTCACTAGAGCATATAGAACAGGCACGGAAAAATCTCCGCTCATTGCCTGACAAAAAAGCGGGCAAGACCCGTGCGGAAACGGTGGAGCTTCTGGCGGGGGATATTCGCAAGGCCATTGAGCAGGGGTATACCCTGAAGGAAATTCGGGATGTACTGGCTCAGTCTGGGGTATCGGTTTCTCTGGCCCGGATGCAGACCTTGCTGGGCGAGGGGGAGAAAAAGGGCAAGCCGCCTGTGGTTGATGCCGTCAAGGATGCTACTGGTTCGTCTCTGGAAAAAACTGCTCCAGCTCCTCAATCTGGTGGGCCTTCGCTCACACGGTATGAGGATAAGGATTTCGTGCTGTAACGAAACGCCTTTCCTGCCTTTTGTCTTTCTCCTGTCTGTTTATGTTCGGAAGCCCCGTCGGAGACGTTTACGTCCATCAGCCGCGACACTGCAAAGCCGAAAGCAAGGCGGAGCGGTCAAGGTCGGCGTAGCCGCCCGAAAGGGCTTGACCTTGACCGCTCCGCCGGTTTCGGCACTGTGGCGGGTGTGATGGACGAAAGGCCGGGGGATGCCCGGCCTTCGGTTGTCAGTTTTCTCTCGTTTCGGAACTCAGCTTTTCCAGTAGTGCATGGATTTCCGATGCCTTCCATGCTGTTGTTCGTGGGCCGAGTTTGACGGGTTTGGGATAACGACCACTTTTACAGCCTGCCCACCATGCACTACGGCTGACGGGTATAAGGGTAAGAACCTGCGGCAAACGAAGCAGGGCATTATCGGGTATGCTTTGCATATTTTTCCTCCTTTCTTTCATCATGTTCAGCACAGCATATCATGGATTTCAGCATTCCCGTTTTTTCCTGCCCGTTTGTAAAGCTGTGTCAGTCCAACAACGTCCTGTACCGTATCATGTGTATCCAAAAAAAATCCCAAAAGCCACTTGACAGGATTTTGAATTTTCAAAGCCTTCTTTGTAACCATTTGGTTTTATTTGTATACACAATAGCTTATTCATGCCATTGCTGGACTTTCTTCGCTCCTTCAACTTACAGATTTTACCGGAAGCTAGTGTTGCGTCCATGAAATAAATAGATATAATGAACCGCAGATAAGGAGTT
>CAJTSU010000107.1:0-9951 GCA_910579055.1 uncultured Mailhella sp.
GACTGACTCCGCGGCCGACGGATAGGGGTCGGGCGGATTGCCCCTCCCTGTAAGGGAGGGGGTACGGAAAGGATTTCATCGGCTTCGCCGTCTTGTCAACTGCTCTTTTCTCCCTGAAGGGGAAGGTTTCAAACCACAAAGAAATTTTTGATGAAACCCAGTCGCTCAGGAACCTGCGTTTAACATAATGCGCGCACAGAGGAAAGGGGAACGGTTCACGGCTCCGGGATTACCGGCCAACTCCGCGCATTCCGTTTATTGACGCCCGCTCCGCCCGGAGCTACACAGAAAGGACAATTTCTTGCTGAAAAACTTCATAACGCAGCGAATTTTCCGCTCCGACCAGCCCTTTCCAAGGAAGGAATCATGCTCGATCTCAAGCTGTTGCAGAAAGAACCGGAAACCGTGGCCGCCGCGCTCAAGGCCCGCAATTCCAAAATTTCCATGGATGAATTTCTGGAAATGGACAAGCGCCGCCGCGCCGCGCTGGCCGAGGTGGAAAGCCTGAAAAACCGCCGCAATACAGAATCCGCCGAAGTAGCCCGCCGCAAGAAGGCCGGAGAGGACGCCTCGGACCTTGTGGCTGAACTGGGCCGGCTTTCCGACCGGATCAAGTCGCTGGACGCCGAAGCCGAGGCCATCAAGGAAGAAGTGCATCAATGGATGCTTTCCGTGCCCAACATCCCGGATGCCAGCGTGCCCGTGGGGAGGGATGAAAGCGAAAACGCGGAAGTGCACCGCTGGGGCGAACAGCCGAAGTTCTCCTTCCCGGTCAGGGAACACTGGGAGCTGGGCGCGGCCCTCGGCGGGCTGGACTTTGAGCGCGCGGGCAAGCTGGCGGGGTCGCGTTTCTCTGTTTCACGCGGGGCGATTGCCTGCCTGGAACGCGCGCTGCACAACTTCTATCTTGATACCCAGACGCGCGAATTCGGGCATACCGAAATCATGCCGCCGTTCATGGTCAACCGCGCCTCCATGCAGGGCACCGGCCAACTGCCCAAGTTTGAGGAAGACCTGTTTAAACTTCAGGGCTGGGATCATTATCTCATTCCCACGGCGGAAGTGCCCCTGACCAATCTTCACGCCGGGGAAGTGCTGGACGAGGCGGATCTGCCCATCCTGTACACGGCGGGCACGCCCTGCTTCCGCTCCGAAGCGGGCTCCTACGGCAAGGATACCAGGGGGCTGATCCGCCAGCATCAGTTCATCAAGGTGGAAATGGTGCATTTCGCCCACCCCTCGCGTTCATGGGAACAGCTGGAAACCATGCGCCGCTGTGCGGAAATGCTGCTGGAACGCCTGGAACTGCCCTACCGCGCCATTACCCTGTGTACAGGCGACATGGGCTTTGGCTCCGCCAAAACCTATGACCTTGAAGTCTGGCTCCCCGGCCAGAACACCTACCGGGAAATCTCCTCCTGCTCCAACTGCACGGACTTCCAGGCCCGCCGGGCCAATATCCGCTTCCGCCCCGCGGGCGGCGGCAAACCCGAGTTCGTCCACACCCTCAACGGCTCCGGCCTGCCCACCGGACGTTCCCTTGTGGCCGTTATGGAAAACTACCAGCAAGAAGACGGCTCCATTCGCGTTCCCGATGTGCTTCAGCCCTATATGGGCGGCCTGAAGGTCATCACCCGGGCGTAGCGCTGGAGCTTTTCATAGTTGAAATGTTTTACGGAGCCAAGCGAGGCACGATTCCGCGTGGCGCTGGAGCAGCTGCAATTCACTTGTGACGTATGCTCCAGTAGTATTTTCAAACGCAACAGCTCTAAAAAAATATAGGAATTGAATCATGTTGCATAAAGAACTCCGCATAAATACGCAATTCTCAGAAGATTCTGACGCTGTTATTATACATGATAACATATTAAATTTTATAAAAAGTTTACCAGACGATTTTTTCACTCTTATCATCACTTCACCCCCTTATAACATAGGAAAAAGCTATGAAAAAAAACAACCACTTGATAGCTATTTACTATGGCAAGAAAATATCATTACAGAATTAACTAAAAAAGTTACTGAAGATGGAAGTGTAATTTGGCAGGTAGGAAATTTTGTGGATAAAGGAGAAGTTTACCCTCTTGATATTTATTTTTATCCAATTTTTAAACGGCTTGGATTTAAACTTAGAAATAGAATTATTTGGCACTTTGAGCATGGACTACATTGCAAAAATCGTTTTTCTGGCCGATATGAAACTCTTATTTGGTTCACTAAATCAGATAATTATAAATTTAATCTTGATTTAGTACGTGTACCTGCAAAATATCCGGGCAAACTCCATTATAAGGGGCCTAAAAAAGGCCAACCAAGTGGCAATCCGCTTGGCAAAAACCCCTCTGATTTCTGGAAAATTATTACGGAAGAAATGGAAAGTGGCGTTATTGATATCCCTAATGTAAAAAGTAATCACCCAGAAAAAACAATACATCCGTGCCAATTTCCTGTCGAATTGGTGGAACGTTGCGTTCTTGCTTGCACTGATAAAGGAGACTGGGTTTTTGATCCCTTTGGAGGAGTCGGCAGTTCACTTATTGCGGCTGTAAAAAATGGGCGTAAAGGAATGATAAGCGAAATTAATGAAGAGTATATTAAAATAGCTAAAGAGCGACTAGATCAGTTGCAGCATGGAAATATAAAAACTCGACCTATTGGAAAAACCATCTATTGTCCTTCCGGAAAAGAAAAAGTATCGCAAATCCCTAAAATTTGGCAAACAGAGCAAGGAGTTTTATTATGAAAATTGTTGCAGAATTTGATTTTAATGGTGGAAAAGCGAATGTCTTTAATAATTATCCGCAAGAAATACAAGAAGTTCAAAATATTATTAGCATGGTAGACGCTTCAAAGTGCAAAATAAAAGAAAGTTACGAAAAGACAATGAAAGGAAAAATGCTTTACTCCCCAAAAGCATTAAATAGACTGTTTAAAGAAGAGTTTCATAAGTATGGTTGGAAAAACTATTCTGTCGAATGTAAATATATATTTGGGACATATCTCTCCGGCTATATTCCTTCAAACTCTAATACTACAAAACCTTTTAGAGACATGGACTTCCTAAAAAAAGGAAAAAAACTTGGCATAGAAGTA
Source organism: uncultured Mailhella sp. (assembly GCA_910579055.1). Lineage (GTDB taxonomy): Bacteria > Desulfobacterota > Desulfovibrionia > Desulfovibrionales > Desulfovibrionaceae > Mailhella. Next base: position 3,094 of record CAJTSU010000107.1, read on the forward strand.
CAGTTTGGAAAGTATGCATTTATGGTATATAATGTATGTGCCAAAATGACCATTTTTAGAAATCTAAATAAAATTGATACTGGCATAGAAATTGTCCCTGTAAAACATCTTGCTGACAATATGAGTACAGGAGTATCTTATTTTGAACAATTTGCTTGGGATTTAACGCAACGTGGAATTTCAAATATCGATATCCCTGTATATATTATTGGTGTAGACGTCTAAAAATAAAATTTTAAAATATATGGCTCTGTCACAGAAGCGTGTTGATGCCGTCAAGCAGGCTTGCCACCTTGGTTCCTGACCGTACACGGCGTTACCTCAGCCACGACGTGCTGGAAATTGTTTTCTCCGATGCCCTTCCTTTTTCATGATGACTTGTCTGATGAGGAAAAATACCTGTCGCTTTCTTCATCTGAGGAGAGTGATTATCAACATTCTTCTGTGACACAGCCCAATATATTAAATACCATAAAAAAATAGTTTAATGTATTTAAAATGTTCTGTTCAAGTTTACGGTTGATAAAGAGAATTATGCTCCTTAACACAGCCTTATTAAATATACAGTATATGATTTTTAATTTTTCAATTTAATTAATCCTCTCCTCTTCACATTTTTGCTACTACAAAATGCTTCACAGCCCGTCTGAAAAATGGGCGATCAGGTATTCCCACAGCAGGGTTTCGGCCGGAGAAAGCTCCGGCGCTCGGATGGCCACGATGGGCGCGCTGTGATCGATATCCGGCAGGGGGATCTCCCTTTCCACCATCATTCCCTTCTCCACCCGGTAATCGCGGCGGAACATGCGCCCGGCCTGAATAAACACCGCCTCGTTCCGCAGCACCAGATCCAGAATATCCTCGCGGTTTGCCAGCCGGTATTCCCCGCCGAAATACGGCGCGTACAGGCGGGAAACCGTGTCCGCACCGTGGGAATAATAGGCAATGCGCAGGCTTTGCAGATCCTCCGGCGTCAGTTTTTCCCGTGCCGCCAGGGGGTGCCCCGCGCCGATGAACATCCGCCGCACATCGGTATACAGCGGCACAACGCCGCATCCCATGCCCAGAGACTGTTCCTTGATCTTCAGCCCCAGCGCCACCAGCGTGACCGCAATGCCGCATCGCCCGCTTTTCAGCTCCGCCACAATATCCGCGTTGGGCACATTGCGCATGAAGACGTCAATATTCGGATGCAGTTCTCTGAACGGCACAATGATATTGCCGGTCAGGTGGAAGGAAAGCAGCGGTTGGGCGCACACCTGCGCCGCCCCCTGCACTCCGGCGTTTCTCCCCCGGACAAGCATCCCCCGCGCCAGCTCCAGCATTTTGCGCGCGTCATCGCAGGTCAGACGTCCCAGGGGCGTCAGGCTGATGCCCTGATTCCCCCTGCTGAACAAGCGCCCTCCCAGCTCTTCCTCCAGGCTCTTGAGCGCCGCCGACACCGCCGGCTGGGAAACCTTCAGGCGCTGCGCCGCGCCGCTGATGGAGCCCGCTTCCGCCGCGGCCACGAAATATTCCAGCTGTTCCAGACGCATGTTCCCCCTTTCCGTCCCTGCAATGGCGTTTCCGTACCAGCTTAGCCGGAGCCGCTCTAACGCGCAACAGTATCCTGGTTCCTCCGCCATAAGTCCGGCTGATAACCAGCCATTGATTATTAATATTTTTCTTTTATTTCGTACTTGCCTATTGTGATCTAATCACAGGCACAAATTTCCTTTCATCATACAAAAATATTCTTTTTATGCATTCTTTTATTAACAATTATCTCATATATATCATAAAATATGAACAAACATATGCGCCATAATCCACATCAATACCCGAAAAATAAATTCTATTATGTGCATATTTCAGAAATATAACAATAACCATATGCACAATACAGAGAAAGAACATGAATTTTGCAATCAGCAGAAACGGCCCAAAACTTTATGCAAATCTGGCGGCAATGGCCGTCATCATGTTTACGTCCCGGCTGATACCCCTGCCGGAAGGGCTTAATCGGGGAGGGTTCAAACCCTATAAGGAGTTTTTGATGAAAAAAACAGCTTTCATTTCTTTTGCCCTGGGTCTGCTGTCCCTTTTCTGCCACGCCAATGTCAGGGCAGCGCAGGAAGCGGCAGTGAAACATCCCGCAAAGACATCGGCGCGGATGGATCCCGCGTCCATACGCGAATATACGGCCTCGCTCGACGGCTTCAAACGCGCATGGAAGGTCTATCTGCCCAAACGATGTGAAGGGATTCCGAGTCCTATGGTCGTGGGGCTGCATGGATTCGGCGGCCCGAGTGAGGCATACCGCAACGCATGGAGCACAACCGCCGAACGCGCCGGTTTCATCGCGGTGTTCCCTGAAGCGATCAGCCCGCGCTGGTGGAATATCTGGGAAATGGGGAGTCTGCCCGAATCCCCTGACGACGTGCGTTTTCTCCACATGGTCATTGAAAAGATGTGCGACACGCATGCTGTCGATACAGACCGCATCTATCTGACCGGCGTCTCCATGGGCGACAACATGAGCACCACCTTCGCCTTCAGGCATGCCGATATCTTCGCGGCAATCGCGCCCACCGACGGCCCCACGCTTCCCTCTATCCTGATTGATGAGCAGAGCGGCGCTTTCCTCAAAAAACCCGCTCAACCCGTGCCCTCCCTGCGACTGCATGGAGAACTCGACTGCATGGCCGGATTGCCTTCCACATATCAGCAATACAAGATAACGAACGACGAATACCAATCCGTTATCCCTCTCGAAGAAAAGCAGAAATTGCGCCATTCCATGGATGAAATGATGAAGTCGCTGTGGCTGAATGCGAACGGCTGTGCGAAAGCTCCTGTTTTTCATCTGGATACGCGGCGCAACATCGCCATGTACGAAGGGAAGGGCAACTACGACTGTTATGCCTATACCATTGTCAATGAAGGGCATGGCGAAGGGTACAAGCGGGAGAACGATGCATGGCCCGATTTTCTCTGGGATGAATTTCTTTCCGGATTCCGGCGAAAGGACGGAAAAATTGTAAAACTGCCCCCTGTCGCCCCTGTTCTTCCCGACAGAAATGCGGTGGCTATCGCGGCCGGAGCGACTCAGGCCTGTGTGGACAACAGGCTCGTCGCCATCCCGGAGGGCCGCGTCATGCACAAGGACGGCACGCTTTTCGTTCCCGTCGCCTTCCTGCCCGCCGCCTTTCCCGGCACGGAACTCACCCTTTCCGATGACGGAAAGACGGCGCATATCCGCTTTGAAGGCCGCGCAGTCAAGGTGCAGAGCAACGCCCCCCTTTCGCTTTCCGATGCGCGGGAATCCGCTCTTCCCATGCCCTTCTCGGCGGAAGACGGCCTGCTCATGGCGCCGATGGGCTTCCTCGCCGAAAATTTCTACGGCATGCACTATGCGGAAAACTCCCATACAGCCTATATTTCGGATCATCCCGTTCATCTGACCTACGATTTCGCCGCCAGCTTCCGCACCCTGCTCGGAGCGGACAAGGCTCTCCCGGCGGACATCGCGCAGGAAAAGGCCGTTGTGCAGAAAATCCTCGCTTCACGCAGGGAATCCGGAAAATAACCTCCGGCAGAGTCATCCCCATCCCGCATCCCCCCAAGTAAAAGGAGCTTCCATGAAACCCGTCTACAAGGAAAAGTATCCCCATCTCTTTGAACCGCTGTATGTCGGCAAAAACAGGGTTCGCTTCAACAACCGCTTCAACGTCGCGCCCATCGGTTCCGGGGCCACCGGCGGCGGCGAGGACAGTGACGGCCGCATCAACACCTTCGGCATCGACTACTGGATGCGCTATATCCAGGGCGGTTTCTCACGCGTGACCCTGCCCATGGAAGTCCCCATCGACGGCAGTCATGAACACATGTTCAATCTCAACCCCAAGACCTGCAACCAGATGAACTTCCAGCGCCTGCAACGCGCGGTGCATGCCTTCAACGGCAAGACCTTTGTCGAATACATGCACGGCGGCCCCTACATGCGCGCGGGGTTCAAGAAAGTTTCCGCCGATGACGAACCGCATCTTGGTTCCCGGGCCGCCACGCGGGAAGACATGGAAGAAATCGCCGCCCTGTTTGCCGAATACGCCCACTGGGCGCAGATCGCCAACTTTGACGGCATCCTTCTGCACTACGGGCATGGCTGGCTGTTCAACTACTTTCTCTCGCCGCTCACCAACCACCGCCGCGACGAATTCGGCGGCTCCGTCCATCGAAAACCGCTGCCGCTTCCCGCTGATGGTCATCAGGGCCATTCGTGAAGCCGTGGGCGACAGCCTGCTCATTGAACTGCGCATCAACGGAAGCGACGCGGTTGAAGGCGGGATCACCCCTGAAGACTGCGCTGAACAGCTGAAGATTTTCGAGCCCTATATCGACATGGCCCACATCACCTGCGGCCACCGCATCGACGCCCTGACCCGGCCCAAAATGCACCCCACAGGCTTCCATCCCATGGCCCACAACGCCTGGGCCAGCGAAATCGTGAAAAAGTCCGGGGTCAACATTCCCATCGGGCTTGTGGGCGGGGTCTATGATCCCGCCGTGGCGGAAGACGTGCTGGCAAAGGGGCAGGCCGACTATGTGCTCATGGCCCGTTCCGCCATGGCCGATCCCGAGCTTGTCAAAAAGGCGAAGGAAGGCCGCGAAGACGACATCCGCCCCTGTCTGCGCTGCAACTACTGCATGGATCACGGCCGCCGCGTCGCCCTGTCCAAAGATCTTCACCTGCTTGCCTATCCAAGCTACGACCGCCAGTGCATGACCAACCCCATGCAGTTCCAGAGCGCTCAGAAGCTGCGCATTGCCCCGGCGGAACGCTCGAAAAAAGTCGCCGTCATCGGCGGAGGCGTCGCGGGCATGAACGCCGCCATCAGCTGCGCGGACAGAGGGCATTCCGTTGTCCTGTATGAAAAGACCGACAGGCTCGGCGGGCAGGCACTGCTTTCCGACCCCATGTGGTTCAAGAAGGAAATGAAGCTGTTCCACGAATATCTGGAGCGCCAGGTCAAAAAGCGGCCGGCCATTACCGTGGTCTATAACACCACAGCCACACGGGAAATGGTGGAAGAAAACGATTTTGACGCCGTGATCGTGGCCGTGGGCGCGGAACAGATTGTACCCCCCATTCCCGGCGTGGAAAAGGCGATGATGTCCTTTGACGTGTTCGGGCATGAGGACAGAGTCGGCAAACGGGTTGTGATCATCGGCGGCGGGGCCATCGGCGTGGAACTGGCCATCCATCTCAACGGCCTCGGCCATGAATCCACCATCGTGGAAATGGCTGAAAACCTCGCCTCCAAAACGGAACTGACCGAACGCACGGCCTACATGATTCATCTGGACAAGAACAAGGTGAAGACCATGGTCAACACCACCTGCACGGAAATCACGGACAAGGGCGTCCGGGTGAAAAACGCCGACGGCGAACAGTTCCTTGAGGCCGATACCGTGATCATCGCCGTGGGCACCAGGGCTCTGGAAACGGAACGCGATCAGTTCACTGACGCCGCCTTTGACGTGATCAGCGCGGGCGACTGCGTGAAGGCTTCCAGCATCGTACACGCCGTGCACAGCGGCTTCGACGCCGGGCTGACCCTGTAGCTCCGGATAGTATCGGGGCTCCGCCCCGCACCCCGGCAGGGGGAATCATTCCCCCTGCACCCCTGACTGGACTCTCTTCGCGCCGGACATCCGATGCCGGAATGCTCCAGTCAGGGAGGGCCTCTCCTCCGGGCGGGGCACTGCCCCGCGCCCCGATTCATTCACAGATTGCAGGAAAAGCGCGCCAGAAGATACTCCCAGAACAGAGATTCAATTCCGGAAAGATCAGGCGCGTGCAGCGCGAAGATCTCCGCCCTGGGGTCCACTTCGGGCAGGGGTATGGGGCGCTCCACAACGAGCTTTTCCACCACCCTGTAATCATGGCGGAACAGGTGACAGGGCTGGATGAACACGGCCTCGTTCTTGATCACCAGCTCAAGAATATCCTCCTTGTTCGCCAGCCGGAAGGAAGAGGCAAAGTACGGCGCATAGCTGCGCGATATCTGATCCCGCGCGTCGGAATACCACGCAAGATTCAGCCGCCTGAGATCCGCGGCCGTCAATTCGTCCTTTGCCGCCAGCTCATGGTTCGCCCCGATGAACAGACGGCGTTCATCGGTAAACAGGTGCAGGGCTTCCCAGTCCAGGGCGCGCGCCTGCTCAACCAGCCGGGAGCGGGGAGAAAGCGTGGTCAGGGCAATATTCGCGCTGGTGGTTCTCAACCTGCCGATGATGTCATAATGCTGCGCGCCATGCACAAAAAGCGTGATTCCGGGGTGAAGTTTCTGGAAGGGGACAATGATGTTCGGCGTCAAATAGCAGCTGATAATCGGCGTGCAGGCAAGATGGATTTCCCCTTCCGGTTCTGTTTCAACGCGCCTGCCGTACCAGCTGTTGATCACTTCCAGCACGGCCTCCGCCTCGTCATGAATGCGCTCCCCCTCGGCTGTCAGAAAAATTCCCCGGTTGGTGCGCTTGAACAGCGTCCTGCCCAGCTCCGTTTCCAGACTTTTTACAGAGGCGGACAAGGCGGGCTGGGAAATATGCAGCGTTTCCGCCGCCCTGCTGATGGAACGCAGGCGGGTAATCTCGATAAGGTAGCTCAACTGTTCCAGCCGCATGACGCACGCTCCTCCCTGCCTTTCCTCCCGGAAAAAACATCCTGATGAAATAATACCCCGGCATCGTAAACGCAGCGCCGTTTCATGGCAAGGTTGAACGCTGAAAAAGCATTGAGCGCGTCAACCGGCGGATATTTTTGTAAAAAAGCTCTGTCAGAGAACCGTGTTGGCAGCGTTGCGCGGGGCACGGGCG
>CAJTSU010000107.1:10002-12403 GCA_910579055.1 uncultured Mailhella sp.
GGCCGCCATATCACAATCACAGGCTGCCGGCGAAGTTTTCTATCAGGTAGTCCCAGAACAGACGTTCGGCAAAGGACAGCTCCGGCAGGCGTATGGCGGTAATGGGCGCGGTATGTTCCATGCCGGGAAGAGGAATGGCCTTTTCCACCAGTTCCCCCTTGCGTACCCGTTCGTCATGACGGAACAGGCTGCCGGGCAGAATGACCGCCGCCTCGTTCCGCACCACCAGATCCAGGACGTCTTCCCGATTCGCCAGCCGATACTCTCCGGCGAAATGGGGGGAATAATGACCGGTCAGATGGCTCAGGCTTCCTGAATAGTAAGCAATACATATGGTTTTCAGATCTTCCGGCGTCAGAGCATCTTTTGCCGCCAGAGGATGCCCCGCCCCAAGGAATATCCGTCGCTCCACCACGGAGAGCGGCGTGACTTCACAGCCCATGTCCCGGGCCGCCTCCAGAACATTCGCATTCCGACCGTCAAGCGTGACCGTTATTCTTGAACAACCGCTCTTCAACTCCTTGATGACATCAGCAATATACACGCTTCTTGCGGATATCCTGATACGCGGATGCAGTTTGCCGAACGGAGCGATAATATTGCCGGTCAGATGGAACAGCAGAGAGCGCTGCGTATCAACGGAAAACGCCTTTTCTCCCGCGCTGTTGCCGCTTGCGGCACGCAGCTCGTTTATCAGCTCCAGCGCCCCGCCCGCCTTTTCCACTGCCAGATGCCCCAGCGGGGTCAGGCGAATACCCCGGCTCTCCTTGATAAACAGCGTTTCTCCCAGCTCATCTTCCAGGCTCTTCAAAGCAACCGACACAGCGGGGCGGGAAATATTCAGCTTTTGCGCCGCCGTTCTGAATGAACCGGACTCCGCTACCGCCACGAGGTATTCAAGCTGCTCAAGGCGCATATCAGCCCTCCTTACTGTTACCCTCTTATCCGAAAGAAGAGTGCCGGGCAACCGTCCTGTAACCTGCGCTTACTCTCCGCTATCAGATATTAATATTTTTCTTTTTGGCTTTGTTCCAGAATAGTGTTGATATTAACCTTGGCCGCCGGAGGCGCAAGCGTGAGCGAGCCATGGATGCATATTGCCTTTGGCCCGTGTGGAGCACGGGGGTTATCCTGCAACCGAAACATGCCATTGCTCTTGCAAAAGGAGACTATTCCATGAAACCCATCTACAAGAAGAAATATCCCCACCTGTTTGAGCCTATGTATGCGGGAAAACACAGGGTTCGTTTCAATAACCGTGTCCTGGTCGGCCCCATCGGCTCCGGAGCGACAGGCGGCGGCGAAGACAGCGACGGCCGGATCAATACCTTCGGCATTGATTACTGGATGAGGTATATTCAGGGCGGTTTTTCGTCGGTCTGCCTGCCCATGGAAGTGCCCGTGGACGGAAGCCATGAACACTGTTTCAACCTGAACCCCAAAACCTGCAATCAAATGAACTTCCAGCGCCTCCAGCGCGCGGTGCACGCCTTCAACGGCCTGACCTTCGCGGAGCTGATACACGGCGGCCCCTACATGCGCGCGGGCTTCAAGAAAATATCAGCCGATGACGAGCCCCATCTCGGGGCAACGGCGGCCACGAAAGGAGAACTGGAAGAAATAGCCGCCCTGTTCGGCGAATATGCCCACTGGGCGCAGATAGCCAACTTTGACGGGCTCTGCCTGCATTTCGGACACGGCTGGCTTTTCAACTATTTCCTTTCCCCTCTCACCAACCACCGCACTGACGAATTCGGCGGTTCCATCGAAAAGCGCTGCGCCTTCCCGCTCATGGTCATCAAGGCCATCCGCGACATGGTGGGCGACAGCCTGCTGATTGAACTGCGCATGAACGGCAATGACGAAGTGGAGGGCGGCATTACGCCTGAGGAATGTGCGGAACAGGTCAAAATCTTCGAGCCTTATGTTGATATGGTGCATATCACCTGCGGCCATCGCGTCGATGCCATGACCAGGCCCAAACAATGCCCAACCGGGTTTGAACGCACGGCGCACAATGCCTACGCCAGCGAAATCGTGAAAAAATCCGGTGTAAAGATTCCCGTAGGCACCATCGGCGGCATTTATGATCCCGCCATTGCCGAAGAAGTTCTGGCCAAAGGGCAGGCCGACTATGTTCTGATGAGCCGCTCGGCCATGGCTGACCCCGAAATTATCAAAAAAGCCAGGGAAGGCCGCGAAGAGGACATCCGCCCCTGCCTGCGTTGCAACTACTGCATGGATCACGGGCGACGCGTGGCCATTTCCAGGGATTTGCACCTGCTTGCCTACCCCAGCTATGACCGTCAGTGCATGACCAACCCCTTGCAGTTCCAGAGCGCGCAAAAGCTGCGCATCGCTCCGCCGGAACGCTCAAAGAAAGTCGCCGTCATCGGCGGCG
>CAJTSU010000108.1 GCA_910579055.1 uncultured Mailhella sp.
GCAGTGTACCAGTTTTGCTAAACATTGTTTAGTAAAAATTTGGAAGATCAGTATGATAATTTGTTATACGGAAAATTTGTTGACTTCGGCATACAGTTTCGCGGCCGTTCCCTCGTCGGCGCCATCCTCATCGTCTTCCATGCGCTCCAGAATCTGGCGCGGCACACCGGTTCCCCGATAGAGTATATCGGCCAGCTTTTTTTGGATAACCATATCTCCACTGTCGGCTTTTGCTTTCAGGATTTCAATCCATCGTTCATACCACTTGCGGGCAATGGTCACGCCCTGTTCTGGAGTGATATCATCGGGGCAGTCATGGATATAAAGCTTCATCAGTGTTTTTGCCGAACCTGCCACTCCCTTGGCGGCCTTGTCAGCAAGTATGGTAATCCACTGCCTGCGCCATGTCAGCCCCAGCGCTTTTTTCTGTTCTGCATCCATGCCGTCGGGCCAGTCGCAGCGATACAGATCCAACAGCGCGGCGGCTGCCTTTTCACTGCCTTTACCCGCCGCTTTTTCGTACCAGTAGACAGCCTGCTGATGGTCGCGGTTGGTATGATAGCCCTGCGAATAATATCGCCCGAGCAGGTATTGCGCCTTTACGTTGCCCCTTTCGGCCGCAGGCGTGACGGCGGCTACCGCCTGTCGTGCCTGCGCTTCATCCCCCTCGCCGGCACAGCACTTGATAAATTGCTTTATGATGTTGTAGTGCTTTGTTAATTTATTCACCGGCATAGTATTTATCTCCATTTCTTGAGTTATTTCAGGCCGCTTTTTGAACGGAAGGCACGAAAACCAGTCGCTGCGTTGCTGTGTGTTTCCCCAAGCCGTTTTGTGGCCTGAGCGGCGCAAACGCCGCGAAGCGGGGCTTGTCATCAGTCTGTGGCGCGAAGCGCCTTACGGATGAAGAGAGTAGAGATAAGCCGCGATCTGCCCGCAATGTTCAGGGCAGGTGACAACGCCGGCAGGCTCAGGATAATTGCTCATGGGCAAATTCGCCATTTATCCAGAGGGTCGCTTCGATTCCGATGAAGCGGGTTATCAAACGCAGAAGCACGAACCGAGGTGCCAGTCCCGGTCGAATGTCCAGGAGGCCGCGGGAAATCTGAATGCACGAATGGAGTAGGTAGCCCGCGTCAGAAGGTCAGAACCGCTATAAGCGATGCCCAGGGATGGTTTAAGAACAGTGGTTACAAATATCCCCGGAGCTGAACGCTCCGGGGATATTTGCCTTTGACGGGAGGTTGCTATGACCTGGGCGTGGCGCCTTTGATCGGAACCGCCGGTTGGCCGTTGTCTTGCCATCCGCCTCCGAGCGCCATGCACACGTTGATGATGGAGGTAAGATGGGCCGCGCGGGTGCCGGCGAGCTGGATTTCCGCGTCAAACAGAGAGCGTTCGGCGTCCAGAACATCCAGGTACGAGGCATAGCCGTTGTCGTAACGCAGACGGGCCAGTTCCGTGGCCTTGCGCAGGCTGTTTACGGAGTCACTCAGGGTTTTTACCACGAGTACGGTGCGATCCTGAATGGTCAGAGCGTTGCGTACCTCCTGGAAGGCTTGTTGAACGGCCAGCACATAGGAGGCCGCCGCTTCGCGCTGGGCGGCCTCGCTGGCCTTCACGTTGTTGGAGATACGCCCGAAGGTGAGAATGGGCAGATTGATGCCGCCGCCTATGCTCCAGATGTTTGTGGCGCTCTCAAACAGATGGTCGAGTTCGCTGCTCTGGGTGCCGAGCTGGCCGGTCAGAGAGATGGACGGGAACCATTCCGCCCTGGCCGCGCCGATTTTGAAGTTGGCCGCCTTGAGGTTGGCTTCCGCCGCGATGAGGTCGGGGCGGCGTTCCAGAAGATCGGAGGGCATGCCCACGGGCAGCTGCGGGGCGCTGGGCATGGCTTCCAATTCGAGGCCGCGTTTGGGCGAGGCTTCAAAAATATCACGCGGAGAGCGGCCGGTCAGCACCATGAGCGCGCTTTCCGCCGTGGCCACCTGATACTGCGCGGTGTACAGGCTGGCCCGCACACTGTCAACTTCCGTCTTGGCGCGCAAAAAGTCCAGCTCGCTGATCAGGCCTTCGTCGTAACGGGCGCGGTAGATTTTCAGCGCTTCCTCGCGGGAGGCCAGAGTGCGTTTGGCAATGCTGAGCTGGGCGTCATAACTGCGCAGGCTGATGTAGGCCGAGGCGGTTTGCCCAGCCAGGCTGAGCACCACGCCGCGCTGCCCCGCTTCAGAAGCCAGCAGCTGTTCGCGTGCAGCCGCGGTGGAGTTGCGCACCTTGCCCCACAAGTCCATTTCCCATACGGCCTGAAGGCCGAGAGAGAACTGGTTGTTGACGCGCCCCGGCGCGTCCATGGGAAAGCCCTGCATGCCGAACAGTTTGCTGATGGCCGTGCCCGCCGCGATGTCGCCTTCCGTGGCTTCGGCGCGCCCGGCACTGCCGGAACCGGCGAGTGTGGGGAAGAACTCGGACCTGGCCAGCCCCAGATAGGCTCTGGCCTGATCCACACGGGCAATGGCCGCCGCGAGGTTCTGGTTGTGCAGCAGGGTTTCTTCCACCAGTTTATCCAGCACAGGGTCATTGAAGCGCTTCCACCACTGAACTTCAAGGCTCTTTGTGGCCATGGGCAGATTATAGGGTGCTTTGCTCCAGGTGTCCGGGATGTCCATTTCCGGGCGGTTGTAATCCGGGGCAAAGGAGCAGCCGGACAACGCCATGCCCGAAAGCAGGCAGAGGGCCGCGCCCGCGCGCCGGAAAGCGGTTCCAGTCATATCAGTTCTCCCTCTCAGAGCATGTTGTGATTGAAAGTGTCTTCCGGCCGGAACCCCATGTTCCGGCACACAGGTTTCACGCCCGCGCCGGAGCCTCGCTCCACTCGGCTCCGGGAGCATGTTCAAAGCGAAATGCTCTGGAGCGCGTTGCGTGTGAAATATGGCATCCGGTTAGAGCATTTCCGAAAAAATGACAATCCGGGGGCGGGGCAAATCTGCCGCCCCCGGAGGGAAGCTGTGCTATTCGGCCTGGGGGTTGTTTTTTTTGCGGTTGTCCATCTTTTCTGCGGCGGACATGATGACCTTGTAGAAGAAGGGCACGATGAGCGGCGCAAGCGTGGAAGCCGCCAACATGCCGAATACCACGCTGATGCCGATGGCACGGCGGCTTGAGGCCCCCGCGCCCGTGCTGATGGCCAGCGGTACGCAGCCCAGGATAAATGCCAGCGAGGTCATGATGATGGGCCGGAAACGCAGTTTCGCGGCCTGCACGGCGGATTCCACAATGCTCATGCCCTGCTTGTGCTGATCCGCCGCGAATTCCACGATCAGAATGGCGTTTTTACAGGCCAGACCAAGCAGGGTGAAGAAAGCCACCTGGGTGTACACGTCGTTGTTCTGCCCGGTCAGCCAGTTGCCGGCAATGGCGCCGAACACGGCAAAGGGTACTGCGGTGAGTACGGCCAGCGGCAGAGTCCAGCGTTCATACTGCGCGGCAAGGATGAGGAAGACCATAAGCAGGGCCAGGCCAAGCACGGTAAAGTCCGTGCCGCCGGTGGCGACTTCCTGATAACTGGAGCCGGACCACGCCAGGGAGTAGCCCTGCGGCAGAACCTGATCGCACACTTCCTGCATGGCCTGGAGGGCCTGGCCGGAACTGTAGCCCGAAGCGGGGTTGCCGGTCACCTTTGCTGCCAGCAGACCGTTGAAGTGGGTGACAAGCTGCGGACCGCTGTCATTATGGATAGTGACCAGCGACACCAGGGGGATGTTGTTGCCGTCACGGCTCTGAACATAGATACCGCCCATTTCATCGGGCAGGGAACGGTAGGGCGCGTCCGCCTGCATGTACACGCGGAAGGTACGGCCGTTCATGTTGAAGTCGTTGATGTAGGATGCGCCGAGCGTGGCGGCCATGGTGTTGAACACGTCGGCCACGTTGACGTTGAGCATGCGAGCCTTTTCCCGGTCAAGGTCGACATAGAGCCGCGGGGAGTTCACACTGTATGTGCTGCTCACGCCGGAGAGTTCGGGCCGTTTGGCCGCCTCGGCAGTAACGGCGCGGACAATGTCGGACAGTTGCTTGGGGTTGTCCTCGTTGGACATGATCATGGCCTCAAAACCGCCGGTATTGCTCAGGCCCATGATGGGCGGCGGGTTGAAGGGCAGAATCATGCCTTTGGTTTCAGCCATGCCGATGCCGTATATCCTGCCCACGGTATCCTGTACGCTGATCCCCATTTTTTCACGTTCGGCCCAATCCTTGAGGGTGACGAACATGACGCCGGAGTTGGTGTTCAGCGCGCCGTTCATCATGTCGAAGCCGGACACGGAGAGCAGGTTCTCCACTTCGGGCAGTTCCTGCACCTTTGCCGCGACGCTGTCCATAACCTCAATGGTCTGGGGCAGGGCCGTGCCGTCCGGCATCATGCCCATGACCAGAACGGAGCCCTGGTCTTCTTCAGGCACCAGAGCTGTGGGCACGCGGCCGAAGAGCTCCCAGGTACCCCCGCATACGGCGGCGACAAGCAGCGTGGTCATGACGCCATGCCGGATGAAATACCGCACACCGAGAGAAAAGCGCTTGGTTATGCGGTCAAAGAAGCGGTTAAACCAGCGGAAGAAGCGCGCGGGTTCCTTGTGCGACTTTTTGATCAGCAGGACGCAGAGCGCGGGCGTGAGCGTCAGGGCTACAATGCCCGACAAGGTAACGGAAATGGCGATGGTAATGGCGAACTGCCGGTACATCACGCCCGCCAGACCGCCCATGAAGCCCACGGGAATGAACACGGCGCACAGCACCAGCACAATGGCCACGACCGCGCCGGTCACTTCATGCATGGCCTTGGCCGTGGCCTGCCGTGGCGTGAGATCTTCGGTTTCCAGTATTCGGGCCATGTTTTCCATGACCACGATGGCGTCGTCGACCACGATGCCGATGGCCAGCACCAGGGCAAAGAGCGTCAGAGTATTGATGGAGAAGCCCAGCGCATAGATGCCCGCGAAGGTGCCGATCAGGGAAATGGGCACGGCGATGCAGGGAATGAGCGTGGCTTCCCATTTCTGCAGGAAGAGATACACCACGATGAACACCAGGAACATGGCTTCTATCAGGGTCTGGATCACTTCCTCAATGGAGATCTTCACGAAAGTCGTGGTGTTGTAGGGAATGGAGTATTCAATGCCGGTGGGGAAGACTTTGGAAACTTCCTCAAAGTAGGCTTCCACACGCTGCGCCGTATCCAGCGCGTTGGCCCCGGTGCCGAGGTAAACCGCAATGGGCACGGAAAGGTTGCCGTCTGTACGGCCCTGGGCGCTGTAATCCTTTGCGCCCAATTCCACGCGGGCGACATCCTTGAGGCGCAGTACCCCGCCGTCAGGCGTGGTGCGCAGGATGATATTGCCGAATTCTTCCGGCGTGCTCAGGCGGCCGAGGCCGCTGACCTGCCAGGTCATTTGGATTTCGTTTGAACTGGGCATGGCACCCACGGAACCGAAGGAATACTGGTTGTTCTGATCCTTTACGGCCTGGGCGATCTCCGCCGTGGTCAGACCGAGCTGGGCCATGCGCTGGGGGTTCAGCCAGATGCGAATGGCGTAGTCCTTGGAACCCATGATTTCCGCGTTGCCTACGCCCGGAATACGCTTCAGGCCGTCCATGATATAGAACAGCGCGTAGTTGCTGAGGTAGGTGTCGTCGTAAACGCCCCCCTGTGAAATGAGAGACGCCACCAGCAGGAAGGAGGAAGACTGCTTTTTCACCGTCACGCCATACTGGCGCACGATGTCCGGCAGCATGGCCTGGGCCGCCTGTACGCGGTTGTTCACGTTGACGGTGGCCATGTCCGGGTCGGTACCGATTTCAAAGTACACGGTCATCGACATGGTGCCGCTGGTGGAACACACCGTGTTCATGTAAATCATGTTGTCCACGCCGTTCATCTGGTCTTCGATGGGCTGGGCAACACTTTGGGCAATGGTTTCAGGGGTTGCGCCGGGATACATCGCGGCAACCTGCACGGAAGGCGGGGTCAGTTCGGGATACTGGGAAACAGGCAGTTTTCCGATAGCCAGAATGCCGAGCAGGACTATGAAGATGGAAATAACCGCGGAGAATACGGGCCGCTTCAGAAAGAAGCCTTCCTGAATGGGGGCCTGAGCCAGCGGGGATGTATTTGGATTCCGGGACATGTGCTATTCCGCCTGGGGCTTGCCGTTTGCGGCGTTTTCATCCTCGGGGAGGACAGTAAGGGAGGTTTCGCTCTGCCCGCCTTCCGGCGTGGCGATGGAATCAGGGGTGGGCAGGGCGGTTTCCCGCGTGGGGCGTTGTACGGGCTTGCCCTGCACGGGCGCGCCGGGGCGCACCTTGTTGGTGCCGTCCACCACGACCACCGTACCGGGTTCAAGGCCGTCATCCACAATGAATTCGTTGCCGAAAATTTCTCCCAGTTTCACAGGGGCAAGTGTGGCCACGCCGTCCTTGCCCACGGTATAGACCATGGTGCCCTGGGCCGTGTTCATCACCGCGGTCTGGGGGATCATGATCACGTCCACCAGCATGGTGCCGCCGATGGTAACGGAAGCGTACTGGCCGGGCAGAAGCGTGCTTTCCGGGTTGGGGAACTGGGCGCGGGCGCGGACCACGGAAGTCTGCGGCTCCACCTGCGTGTCGACAAAGGTGACAAAGCCGGGATACGGATAGGTGCCGCCTTCCAGCATGGTCAGGCGCGCGGGCGTGCCTTCCGTGGACTGTTTGGCCTTGCCCTGGGCTTCCAGCCGCTTCATGCGCATCATGTCCGCGCTGGGGATGGCAAAGGTCGCGTGCATGGGGTCGGTCTGATTGATGGTGGTCAGGAGGCTGCCCTGAGCATCCAGCGTGATCAGATCGCCTTCGTCGCGCGCGGCCAGGCTGGTGTAGCCGGAGATGGGGGCCACCACATTCGTGTAATCCAGCTGGATCTGGGCTTCGTTTACCCGCGCCTGCGCCGACGCCACCTGCGCGTTGGCGCTGTCAAAGGCGGCCTTGGCGGTGTCGCGGTCTTTCTGGCTGACGGCGTTACGGGAGTAAAGCGGCTGAATGCGGTTCCATTCGCGCTGGGCGTTGGAGTATTCGGTTCGGGCCACGGTCAGTTGAGCCTTGGCCTGATCCAGCGCGGCCTGAGCCGAGGCCGGGTCGATTTCAAACAGGGTCTGCCCCTGATAGACGTAATCGCCTTCCTTAAAGAAACGGCGTTTCAGAATGCCGGAGGTCTGGGCCCGCACCTCGACCGAAAGGTAGCCGAGTGTCTGGCCCATGTACGTTGATTTAAGCGGCACGTTTTCCTTCTGGAGTTCCAGAGTTCCGACCAGAGGAGGCGGCATCTGCCGTGTCGCCTGCTTGTCCTTGTCATCAAAGCAGGCCGTGAGGCTGAACGCCACGGTTACGAGCAGGGCGGCGAAGGCACCGCGGGAAAGTGTGGCATGAGAGCGCATGAACGACTCCTTGAGCTGAAGGGGCAAAGCCCGTAGTGGCGCGTGAACGGGATATTCCGGACGGCCTGGTGCGTATGGACAGGCGCGCATGTTGCGGCCATAATGGGTTTCAAAACATATCGGTTCCCTTAGCATGGGCGTGGTGAGCCGTCCATGAGATGAGGGATGGGAGAGAGGAATGAGTCCTTTTATCGTACGCGGCATTCTCATCGGAGGGTCACTCGGCGTTTTTGCCGCGCTGTTCGGCGTGGTGGACAATATGCCCCGGGCCTTCGGTCTTGGGATGATCGGGGGTGTTTTCGCCGGGCTTACTCTGGCCCGGCTGCGCAAGGGCAAAGCGCCGCTTGACTGAGTGGGCGCGCCGCCCCGCGCGGGGTGAACGGGGCGAACGAACGCCCCGTGAATCGTCGCGGCCCGGTTCTGCATCCGCCGCTCCCTGCGGAGAAAGAAAGCCCTGGAGCAGGCATTCAAAGTTGCGCATGCCCCGTTCCACGGCCAGGCGGATGCCTTCTTCTCCTTCCGGTTCCTGCGGCTCGGCGATGAGAGCCCGGATATGGCGGAGACTGAACGGAAAGGGCGGATCCATTTGCAGGGCGGGCAGAAATACGCCGGGCATGACGGCCGTGAAAATTTCCGCCGGAGAAATATCCTTGCGCAGATCGCCTCTGCGCCATGCTTCTTCCACCAGGCCGAACATGAGCCGGGTGTGGCTGCTGTGGTCGCGTATCATCTCCGAAATAGCAGGTTCGCCTGCGTAGGCGTCACAAATAATATTGCGCAGGGCCATGCGTCCTTCAACGGTATGGCGCAGGCAGGCTCTGAGGCCGCGGCGCAGACAATCCAGCGGCGTTTCGCCGCCGCGTACGCTTTCTTCCACATCGCGGAAAAAGTTCATGTAGCCCCGGGACAGCAGGGTATGCACGAAGTTGTCCTTGCTGCCGAAATAGTAGTTCAGCATTCGGGGGCTTACTCCCGCTCTGGCGCAGATTGCGCGCACATTCAGGCCGCGTACTCCCTTGAGGCGGATTTCTTCTTCCCCGGCGTCAAGCAGGGCGAGGTCAAGCTGCTGTGATGGTCTGGCCATATGAAACAATTGTATAAAAATATTACAAAATCTTGCAGGGTAAATCGTGAAACCTGTTGAACCATGCGAGTCAGGAGTTTTTATACTCACGTATCAAAACTGTCAAGACAGTAGGGGGGAATGAGTGTTCAGGAGAGCATAAACGCCTGTCCCGCCAGGCGGGGAGCCGGGCGGGACAGGCGTTTATATCAGGCGCTGTTATGGCGTGCTGTTGAAACAATCTTAACCACCGGAGGCGCGAACGTCAGCGAGCATGGAGCGGCGCCCCTCAAGAGCATTCGCGGAAGTTACGGAAAGTGCGGGCACATCGCGGGGCGGGCCGCCGGTTCGTCAAGGCTTCATCCGGCCAGCAGTCCGGCCTTGCGCAGCCAGGCATCTACGGCCCCCTGCGCGCCGGACGCCCTTGATCCGCTCACCTCAAAGCCTTTCAGAATTTTTGCGCGCGGGCAAAGCCGCTTCAGGTCGTCTTCGGCGCGTCCGAGGCGGCTGCCGCCGTGAGTGCAAAACGGAAGAACGGTTTTGTCTCCCAGATCGTACGTTTCCAGCAGGGTGAAGAAGGGCATGGGCATGGTTCCCCACCAGTTCGGAAAACCGATAAACACGGTGTCATAGGCGGCCAGGTTGGGAATTTCGGTGGAAATCTGCGGCCGGGCGTTATTCCGCTGCTCCTGTTTGGCCTGCTCCACCACGGCGTCATAGTCGCGGGGGTATGGCGAAACAGTGTTGAGCTCAATGAGATCGCCTCCCACTCGTGTGTGGATTTGTTCAGCGATCTTGCGCGTATTGCCGGAATGAGAAAAATAAAGGATCAACATACCCTTCCCTTCGGGTTCCGCCGCCAGAGCGGAAGAAAAGTGTGAACGTGCGGGAATGACGCCCGCGGCTATTGCACCGGCAACGGCGTATTGTAGAAAAATACGTCTGGACACAGAGGGGGGCAGGGCGCCGGAATGGGCTTCCGTCGGTTGATTCGGCTCTTTCTGCGGCAGCGCCGCGTGATGTTTCAGACTCATGACAAAACTCCTTTTCTGGTTTGGAAGAATAAAGATGGAGACGATGGGATGAAAGATACAATCCTCGAAAAAAATTGCCTGATGTTATCGGCCCGGACTGATGACAAAATCCGCTTTGCGGAGTTTGAGCCGGCCAAGCCGCCAAAGCGGCTTGACGGAAGGCGCGAAAGCCGCGCCTTGGCCTGGCCTGATTGCATCAGCCGTTTGGGGATGGCCCTGCGCCCGGGTTATCTTCGACTTGCGGGGGAAGGGGCGAGCGCGTAGAGAAAAGGATAGGCACTGCTGCGGAATAGTGTTGAACATATCCTTGACCGCCGGAGACGCGAGCGAGCCGGCTGTGGATACATGTTGCCTTATGGGGCGCGCGAGGCGCGATGTGAAGGGGATTTCCATGAAACAGGGCTTTTTTTTGAAGGCATACGGAATGTTGTGGCGTGTGCTGATCCCCTTTCTCCGGCGGAACAAACGCCTGGCCGATGGATGGGAGGAGCGCCGGGTTCCTGTGGACTGGCTGGCGCATGTTCCGTGGGCAATGCGGGAGAGGCGGGGCTGCGACGTGTGGCTTCAGGCTGCTTCGGGGGGGGAGGCCCGCCTCGCCCTTGCCGTGCTGGAGGCCCTGCCTGAACGTGCATCGGGAACGGATGCAAGAGACAAGGCCTGGCGCGTGCTCCTGATTACCTGGACAAGACAGGGGCGGGATGTATTGGAAGCCGGGGTTGCGCGCATAGGCGCTTTGCGCCGGGACATGCTTTGTGCCGTGCGCTTCGCCCCGCTGGATGAACCGGCCACGGCTCTGCGTGCTCTGGAACTGGCGGAACCCCGTGTCCTGGCCCTGCTGGAGACGGAACTCTGGCCGGGGCTGATGGCCGCCTGCCGGGAAACCGGCGTTCCTCTGGCGGTACTCAACGGGCGGATGACCAATACCAGTTATGAATGTTACCGCGTGTTGCGCAATGTCTTGCGTGACATGCCGCCCCGCCGCGTTTTGGCCATGTGCGGGGAAGACCTCTCCCGGTTTTGCGGAATTTTTGACGGCGCGGGGAACCCGCCCTGTCGTCTGGAGCTGATTCCCAATATCAAGTTTGATCTGGCGCTCCACACTCTGGACAGAGCATGCCAGAGCGCTGCGGAGCCTCTGCCGGAAATGGCTTGCGGCGGGAACTTGCGGCTTTTGTTCGGAACAGCTCCCCTGGCCTTGTTCGCCTCAACCCGCGAACAGGAGGAAAATCGGCTCTGCCCCCGAATTCTGGAGCTTCGCCGGAAAAATCCTGCCTGCGTCATTGTGCTTGCGCCCCGGCATATGCACCGGGTGGAAGCGTGGCGAAGCCGTTTTTATGATTTGGGAATTCCCTGTGTGCTCGCATCCTCGCTGAATGCGGACGCGCCGTGCGAATCTCTCGCGCCGGAGGCGGTGGTGCTGTGGGATCGTTTCGGGGACTTGCCCCATTTGTATGCGGCGGCGGATGCCGTCTATGTGGGGGGGGGCTTCGGACAGGGAGGGCAGAATTTTCTGGAAGCTTTGGCCGGGGGTGTTGTGCCTTGTGTGGGGCCGAGGTTGGGGAATTTTCTCTGGGCGCTGGGGGATGACTGCCCGCCCGCACTGGCTGAGGCCGGCTTACTGCGGATTTGCCGTCGGCTTGTGGACGTACGCGACTACATGCTGGCGGGAACGCGCGCGCGGCGGACAGAAGGGGAAAGAGAGGCCGTGCGTGCACGATTCCGGACATGGCTGGAAATGCGAACCGGAGGATCGCGCCGCACAGCGCAGGTACTGGCGCAAATGCTGGAAGAGCGGAACGGGCGTTAGCATAAAGGAGAGCAGAGCTGATTCTCTGCTGAGGCTGCTGACAACGTCAGCAGCCTCGAAAACTGCGAGCAGGTCGCGGCTTTGCCGCGCCGTAAGGCGAGCGATGTTCGTGCGTTTCCGTAGGGCGGCCCGCAGGGCCGTGCCTGTAGCCCGCGGGGCGTACAGGCATGGACAGCGGAGCAAGCTCCGGCCTCAGGCGTGAAACCTGTGCGCCAGAACATAGGATCCTGGATTGCAGATACTTTCAATCGCAAAACACTCTGGACGGCGCAAATGCCGCGAAGCGGATTTGTCATCAGTGTGAGCGGAAATGAGTCTCTGCTCCGCTCCACAACAAAGCGTCACTTCAGCCGCATCTGTTCGGGTGTAAGCCCTTTTTCCCGCAGATGCAGGTAAATTTTCGCACAGGCCAGCGCGTCGGAATCCGCCTTGTGGTGATCGAGTTCGATGCCGAGGTAGTCGCATACGTCATTCAGACGGTTGTGGCGCAGACTGAGCCCCTTGCGGGAGCCGGATACGGTGCACAGGAAAGGGGTGGCCGGGGCGTCGATGCCCGCGGCGAAACAGCAGCCCCGCAGTACCCGCCGATCAAAGCCGGCATTATGGGCGATGAGGTAGTCCGCGTCTTTCATGAACGCGGCGAAATCCGGCCAGAGTTCCGCAAAGCAGGGGCTGTTTTTGAGCATGTTCCAGGTAAGGCCATGGATCTCCGTAAAATAGACGCGCTTCCGCGGCGGGCGGATGAGCGTGTACAGGGTATTTGTGATGCAGCCGCCTTCAATTTTCACCATACCCAGGGCACAGGCGCTGTCCGGGTATTTGTCCGAAGTTTCAAAGTCCAGAGCAATGGCTGTTTCCGGCAGGGAGGAAAGAAACAGAGTTTCCGGGGGAAGGGGGGTATTCATGGTGAACCGCTCATGTATTCTTTTAAGGGAGAGTATTAACAATATAATGTAAACATGTTATACCCTCCCCGAGGAGGACAACA
>CAJTSU010000109.1 GCA_910579055.1 uncultured Mailhella sp.
CCGCTCCTCATCTCTGCTCTCGATGCCCGTACGCCTCGCTCTGCTCGGCAACGGGCACGGCCCCTGCGGGGCCGCCGTTTGGTCGGCCCCCCTCCCCTCCATGCCGCATTACCATGCGGCATGGAGGGGGCGTCACGTTGCTCTCGATTCGCGTAAGCATCGAATACTCGGCTAACAGGAACGCTGCGCAGCCTTCGGATCGGCCTCCAGGCTCACTGCGCTCGCGCCTCCGACGGTCAAGGATATCTTCAACACAATTCTACTACAGAATGTGTTGTAAAATTTTTCATGTATTTACAGTGAGTTATGATTAAAATTAAAAGATATGAAAATTCCTCTTGACGAAGAGGGCAGTTTCATCTAATTAGACGTCTCCACGTTGGGCTATCGTTCAATTGGCAGGACGACGGATTCTGGTCCCGTTAATCATGGTTCAAGTCCATGTAGCCCAGCCACAACGTCCCTATCGTCTAGTCGGCCCAGGACAACGGCCTTTCACGCCGTCAACGGGGGTTCGAATCCCCCTGGGGACGCCAAATGATTTCACCAGGTTACACAAGCCTTATTGCTATTGGAGCCTGTTGTTCACAGGTTCCTGTTTACAAAATGCCTCATGAGTCTCCATCTCATGGGGCATTTCCATTTCCAGCAGCCGGGCTGCTGTCTGCCCTATCACATGCTCGCCCAGCGCCGACGGTATCATGCTCCTGTCGGCATACAGCCCGGCGCTGCGCACATAGATGTCTGTCGTTGTGGCCCGCGAGTGGCCCATCAGAATCTGCGTATCGCTGAGTCCTCTGGACACGAACACCACAGCCGCCGACTTATGCCGCATGGCGTGAAAACCGAACGGCCTCACTCCCGCCCGCTCGCACAGTTTCGGCATGAGGTGGTTGCGCTGCCGGAAAGGCAGTCCCATGCAGGTATCATTCTGAACCTGCATGAACACGTTATCTACCTCGCGGGGGCGGGCTTCCCGCCACCAGATCAGAGCCTTGACCAGCTCCGGGTGCATGGCGATCCAGCGGATGCGTTTGCCGCTGTTTTTGCCCTTGTGGTCAGTGAGCCGAATTCTGGCCCCGTCCAGGTCCACATCCCGCGACCAGAGAAGGCGGAAAACCTCGCCCCGTCTGGCCCCGGTGAAGTAGTACGTCAGCAGCATGACCAAATCCTGGCCGTGCGCCTGTTGCAGCACCCTGATCACGTCCTCCTCCGGCGGTACATAGCGGTCATCCACCTCCACCGGGAACGGTCTGATACGCTCAAGCACCGGAGCCGCCTGCGGAAAGCCTTCAACGCACTCAATAGCCCAGTTCCACGCGGCCAGCACATTCTTGCGGTAAACATTGGCCCGCTTGGCCCCGCGTTCATCCGCCACGTCGGCCAGAAACTGGTAGAGCATGGGCTTTGTAAGCCCCTCCACCGAAGTGATGCCCTCTTCCCGGCAATAAGCGAACAGGGTCCGCATCACCGTCTTTTTTTCCGTATATGTCGAGTGCAACATGGTACGCTCCGCATGTGCAAGGTACAGCTCACCCCAGGCCAAGAGCAGCTCTGAGCCCGTGAGGGTCGTTTTCTCTGCATGATCGCGCAGGTATTCCTCTTTCCGTTGCACCTCCCACTGTCGTGCCGCGAGCCATTCCGGCCCCTTTTTCCGGCCCGGCGGAAACAGTTTGCTGTCCACCTCCCTGCCGTTGACGATTACCCTTGCCAGCCAGGCGTTGTCTCTCGCTTTGATTTGCGTAGGCATCGAAGAACTCCATGACCGTGCCCCAGCGAAAACGCCAGCGGTTCCCAATCCGTCTGCCGCCGATCCGGGAGGCTACCCGCCGCACGGTTCGGGGGTCAAGCCGCAGGGCGGATGATACTTCAGCCAGGGTGAGAATATCGTCGGCGGCAGGCATGACCGTTCAATCCGTAACAGGCTCCACAAACACGGTCTTTCCCTCAACGATCCAGCTTTCGGGGATCATGACGTGGTGGGGATGCAGGCAATGCGGGCACGGCCACTCCACTTCCAGCACGCGCTCGCCCCAGGCGGAAACATCGTTGACGGAGCAGACATGCCCTGTTTCCGCCGCCGTGCGGCGCATGTAAATTTTCACCACGTCGCCCGCCCGGACGGGCAGTTCCGGCTCCCAATAACTGCCCTCGGGGCCATAGCCGATCCGCTGCCTCGGGGGCGTATCCAGCAGGCGCAGAAACTTGTAGCGATAGTCGACCTTGCGGGCCGGAGCGGGTACTTCTTTCCAGGACATCATTCATCCTCCTTGTCCGGCAGGCCGGTCATGCCTTCGTAAATCTGTCCCGTGGTGTCGCGCAGGGAAAGCACGCGCCGCAGTTCCCGGATGTAACAGGACATGCTGTCCCTGCTTTTTCTGGCGCCTCTGACGTCTTCGCACCCGCCGGAATCAGTTTTGATAAAAAGGTAGTGGTGAAGCTCTTCCAGAAAAAATGCCTGCCAGTAGCTTGTGTCTTTCCAGAGCGTATCGCCTGACGCATGGCGCAAAAAATCTGTCAGTCTGTCGCTTGCCCCGGTGGCGTAAAGATATGCAAAATGACCCAAAAAAGGCTGCGGCATTTCGTCTTCGAGGCGCAGACACTCAAGCGCCTTGTCGCAATCCTCCACGCCGTCCCTGTACGGCGCGCACAGCACACACAAAACGGCGTTGCCGAGGCAGAAGCCCAGGTGCCGGGCAATCTCGACAGGCGGCACGGGATAAACTTCATCAGATGCGAGTGAACCGTATTTCATTGCCGACGCTCCCTGTATTGGCGGGCCATGTCGCTCAGGTGCCGCTGTTCGGAAAATTCTCCCCACAAGCCGATGCCCACGCCGATGACGGCGAAAATGGCGAGTGCGGTGATCATGCCCTGCCCTCCCACAGTTCCCGGAAGCTGCCGCCGGGGCACAGGGCCTTCAGGCGGAGCAGCACGGCTTCCATCGTTGCGCCCTGGATGCGGATGCGCCTGCCGCCGATGACGGCGTAAAAAGTGAATCTTGCCTTGTCCGGCTGCTTTGGATAGGTTGTCTTGTGCATGAGATCTGTCCTCATGTGTTTGCCCTCGGCGCTGTTGCAACCAGTTCCGGGGGCGTTTTTTTATTGCCCTCCGGGAGATGCCCGGCGGGAGCCGTATTGACGCTGGTGTACCGCGCGGGCCAGTTCCATGAAGGTGACAATGGCCGCGGCGGCCTCCTGCCCTTCCTTGAGGATGCGCTGAAGCTGGTCGGCGGGAATCTTGCCGTCGGCGATGTCCTGAGCGGCTTCGGCGGCGTATTCACCGAACTCCCGGACACTTTCAGAATGGCCGGGCCGAGATCGGCGGCTGTGGCGTCGGGCCGCATGGGCACGAACACGCCGCCGCGTTCGCGGGCCAGAAAATTGAGGGGCGCGTCGGAGCCGGTCAGCTCCATCAGCGGCAGCAGGAGATCCGCGCCGAGCTTGTGGCCGGGCTGGCGGGAAAGTTCGCTCATCAGGGTGTTGTAGTCCTTGCCGGCCAGTTCCGCGATGGTGCGGGCCGTCAGCTCCGACGGCGCGTGTTTGACCAGTTCGTGCAGAACGGCGGTCAGAGAAGGAAATTCGGCGGACATGCAAGCGGCTCCTGCTTATTTGCGTGGATAGGGGCGTAAAAAAAGGCTATGCGGAAAACGGTACGCCTTATGCCTGAAGCTCTCCCCTCTGAACAGGGAAGTTTGTCCTTTTGGGGCCGGGAGCTTTATCCACGACAGGAGGAAGCAGATTCACCGGGATACCGAAAGACACCAGTTGGCTGTGTCGCCAAGACGACAGGCTTTGAGCCCGTATCCAGCGGGAAACCGACTGCTCGGAGATTTCCAGCGCCTGCGCAATACTGGCCTGGGTGATGCCCTCCTGCTTAAGCCATGCGGATAACATGGCTTGCCGGGTGAAGACTATCTGTGATATTTCTTCCATTGATTGCACTCCTGATGCTATCTCCATTTTCTGATGGGATGTTGAGTCATCCCGTTGAGTAGAGAACTAACAACAAATTGGTTTATGGTCAACTATTAAGTTGAGTTATTTTATGGAATTATTTGAGCGTGTCCGCTATCTGTCGCAAACACAAAAAATTCCACTAGCTAAGATTGCTGAATATCTTGGTTACTCGCAGCAGAATTTTAATAAATGGTTCGATCCTAAAACCCAACGAAGACTATGGGAACATCTGCCCAAAATTCTTGAACTTTTCCCGGATGTACGCCCTGAATGGCTGTACATCGGTCAGGAACCGGCCTTTAAGGATGGGAGACAGGCTGAGGATTTGCCTACTAAAGATGAAGTGTTAGCCCTTAAAGCGGAAAATGAGAGGCTCAAAGCGGAGCTTGCCGAGGCAGACCGCCTGAATCGCCAACTCATGACCCGACTTCTTGTTGACGGTGTCGGGGACAAAGCCGCTGCGACCAGTATCGGCAAGGCCGCAGGCGGGCAAGGGTAATCAAGTTTGATGACCCGCCGTGAACTGTGGGCAAAGGAGAACACATGCTGAAAACCGCTCTGTTTGTATGTGCCGCTTTGACCGCCCTGCTGCTGGCGGGCTGTCATCACGGCTGGTGTTAGAAAAATGCCGCCGGACGAAAAAGACCGGCTGATTACCGAACTGCTTCTGGAAAACCGCGAGCTGCGCAAGCGGCTGGAAGAGAAGCGGAAAAAAACAAGGAGTGATTATGGCAAACATGATTCTCTGCCCCGCCTGCAAAAAGAAAATTGCCGGGGATGCCAAAGCCTGTCCCAAGTGCGGTCACGAGCTGACGGAAGAGGAAAGGGCAAAGGCTCTGAAAGACGCCAAGGCATCCAGAATAGGCTGCCTCGGACTTTTTGTCGTTGTAATCGTTATCGGCCTGGCGATGGAGTCCTGTGACAAGGACGTTCCGTCAACCGGCAAGGAAACGGCATCCGTGCAAACGACGGTTCAGGAACGTCAGGAAGCCCCGAACATCGCCATTCAGCCCATCACCGCCGATGAATTGCGTGCCCAGGTGGCAGCTTTGCTGACCGAGCTCGACATTTTCAGAAACTCCAGCGAGTTCAGGCAATGTGTTTATGGCTGCCAGCAAGGCAGTATGGGAAAGGAGTGGAACAGAAAGCGGGAGGCGCTGCAAAAAAGAGTGACGCCGGAAACGGATGCCCCGGCTCTGCTGAAAGCCGCGCCGGGTGAATTGTGGGCGCTTGGCATGGCGTATGCCAAGGGCAAGGACGAGGAAGCCAGGGAAATTCGCGCCGATATTGAAAAGGCGCTGGAACAGTAATCAATTGTTCTAAAAAGGAGGGAGAAGAAACGATGCCATATAATAATTTGAAAGACAGTGAGTTCGCACAATGTCCTTGTTGTGAAAAGTTTGCAAATGGTCTTGATAAGATTGAAGAGTTATTTGGGTTTCGCAATATGGGGGATGGGCGCAGAATTCCTCAGTCTTACTGTAGGGCATGCCGTGCAGCTGGATGTGAAGCAGGGAGCCCCTGTAAGGTAAAGGCTGCCGATAACGCGTAAGACTCTCAAGGGTAAATTGAGCTGAAAAGCTCAATAAATAAAGCCCCCGGAGCTCAAATCTTCCGGGGCTTTATTGTGTGAGCCGCGTGCCGGGTCATGCCGACAAAAACATCCGGGGATCGGTGTTCAGAACTTCGGCCAGCTTGCGGGCGGTCTGCCTGCCGATGGGGCGCTTGCCGTTCTCCATTTCGGAGATGTGCCGCCGGGGGATGCCCGCGAGCTTTGACAGGTCAACCTGCGTCAGCGAATCCCTGTAGCGCAGGCCGCGCAGAACGGTGCCCGGTGTGCGCTCCGGGAAGACGGCGCAGGCAGGAATATCTTCGTCTTCATCGCGCATCTCGCAATCATTTTTGCGAAGGAACGCAACCAGGCTCTCATACTTCTCCTCCGGGCAGGAGATGACAAGGACGCGGGAACCGTTGTCAATAAGGGGCTTTCTCGTGAGTGCCTGCATATGTAATCCTCGCTATCTGAATTTTTCCGGCGACTTCTTCCCATACGGCCACATAGGTGGGATGCCCTTTTTTCAGGTGGCAATGATGCACACCTGCGCTCAATTTGCTGTAGTTCGGCCAATTGCCGCGCACCGGGCCATGCAGTTCGATGTCCAGGGCCAGGGCGTCCAGAGCCAAAAGCACCGCCTTGGGAAGATTTGCCGCCTGCTTGGCCGCTTTCTTGGTGTATTGGATTATCCACATAAGGACAATATGTACTATTTTTTAGTACAAGTCAAGAGAAAAAGCGACCCCGGTAGTGCTAGCGACACTGCCGGGGTCAATTTTCGGCTAAGGCATGCCGGAAAGAAGGCTTCGACAAACTCCGAGTCTATCGTTGCTGTCGTCATCCGTAACTCGCTTCGCTCGAACGGCTGACGCGCCGGGGGTCAGGGTGTTGATAGCGCCCTGGCCCTTTCCTGTTTCAGAAGATAACCACTTCCCTTTTTTCTGGCAAGTCTGCCGTGCGAAGCGAAACTGAGCGTTTGCACCTTGCCACCTTTCTCAACTTTCTTTAGATCAAAAAACGCCCCGCTTGCGGGGCGAGCCTTCTTTCCGGTTTTGGTTACGGCAGGCGCGGGAAGGAGGTGGCCAATGAGGAGACTCTGTCACCTGTTGGAAGCTGTAGTGATCTACGCCCTCAAGCGTTTGATTGATTGGTTCTTCGACAAGAAGGACTAAAAAGCGGCCCCGGCAGTGCTGACACACTGCCGGGGTCAATTTTCGGCTAAGGCATGCCGGAAAGAAGGCTCCGACAAACTCCGAGTCTGCCGGGGGTCAGGGTGTTGACGCGCCCTGGCCCTTTCCTGTTTCAGAAGATAACTACTTCCCCCTTTTCTGGCAAGTCGCTTGTCCGGGCCGGTCGCCCCCGGTTCGTGGCACTGGCCGGGGGACGTGGCGGTTTAGTGGTTCAAAATCCAGTGGGCAAAGCTGATCACGGCGCTGCTTTTTCTGGGCAGGCCGTACTTGAGGCTGCGCTTGCGGATGGTCCAGCCGGAATAGCTGGAAGGGCCGCCCAGGTAGTAGCCGGAGCCGCCGGTGTAGTTTTCGCGGTGTTCCACTCCTTCGCTACCCGCGAGGTGCGCGGTCGGGGGAAAGGTAGCCGCCATTTTACGCATTTCGAAAAAATTGTTCCGGTCGGATCTGGAGAAGCCGAGAAGCACCTTTTCCGTGATGCTGTACGAAAAATAATCGGTCATGATGTCGGAATCGTTCCGCCGGAGTTCGGCGACAAGATAGCCTTTGGCCCATTCGGGCGTGAACTCCTTCCACAGTGCTTCGCACCTGGCTTCTTCGGCCCTGCGTTCATCCTCCGCCCGGCGGCGTTCTTCCGTGCGCTGTGCTTCGGCCTCGGAGGCGCGCCGGTACAGCTCCTCACAGGCGTCCGGGGCCGCGCGGTAGTCAGTGCGGTAGTTCCAGTGCAGGATGGTCTTGCCGGGCGCGGCGATGGTCGAGGCTTCCACCCAGCGACCGACAGGCCGACCGTCGTCGCCGTCCTCACGGGCAAGGTACAGGCGGGCATCCCCCAGGAAGGGGTCGCCGTTCAGGAGGCGGATGGCCCGCTGTGACGCTTCCACCCGCGTGACCGTGTAGGTATCGTGGTAAAAATTGACCAGCCGTCCCAGATAGTCGTTGATGTTGGCCGGAGCATTATGGCCGTAGCCGAGTCCGGAACCGGAAAGAGAGGAAAGAAGAATGTGCATGATGATGGCTCCTTTTTATGTAACTTGTTGATTTCACATAACTTATCCATACCATAATGACGCGGGGTGTCAATAAAAAAATCAAACAAAATCGCATAGTTATCAAAAAAGCCCCCGCCGGAGCGGGGCTTTTCGAACCTGGGGAGGAACGGGTCAGTCGTTCTTTTCCAGTTCCTCGCGGACGCGCTCTGCGGCGTATCGGCCCATGCTGTTCAGCATCCTGACCCATGCGCCGCGTGTCGGCGACCACTTGAAACCGTGGCTTTTGAGCAGAGTGCGGATTTCCGGCTCCGGCTTGCCGTCGAACAGGAACATGATGCGGTTTTCTTCGGCGTCTTCGCGGCAGGTGTAGCCGTTGCCTTCCTGCTCCCGTGTGACGTTGCGCTGCGCCGCCTGCTCCAGTTGCAGAATGCGCTGGCGGACGCGCCGGATGTTGGCGTTGTTGTTCTGAAGCTGGAAGGGCATGAAGCCGGGGCGATTGCACCAGCCGGGATCAAGAACCTCTTTCGCTTCGGCCTCGCTCATGCCCATTTCCATCAGGGCGGGCAGTTGACGTTCCGGCGTCTTGTGCTTGCGGATGAGGGCATTGGCCTGCTTCATCCATTCCTGAAGTTTTTCCAGTTCGGCCAGCTTTTCCCTGAGTTTTTTCACCGCGTCCGGATCATCGCTGGAAATGCCGCCCGTGCCCACGGAGGCCGCTTTCTGTGCGTAGTAGTCCGCCTTGTCCATCGTGGCGAACGCCTTGCCGAAGGTGTTGTGGATGCGCTCGCGGTAGCGGCGATCCCGGCCTTCGGAGTAATGGCCGACCAGAATGGGCTGGCCGAGGGGGATAACCGAGGCCATGTCGTGCGCCTGGTCATGCAGGCGGCTCGCTTCGGAGCGGAGCTGTTCGGCCTTGCGTTCATAGCGTTCGCGCCGGGCTTCCTGTTTCAGTTCATAGTCGTTCATGATGGTGTCCTTTTGTTAGGGTTGCTGAAAGCGCCCCGGCTCGTGGCATGGCCGGGGCGGCGATTACGCATTGACTCCAAAAAGTTCGCGTTCCCTCAGTTCAAAAGCCGTGAACATGGCCGGGCGCCCATAATCGTCAGCCATTTTTTCAAAGGCCGCCGCGACCTCGGGGAAGTCCGCGCGCATTTGGTCAAGAGCGCGTCCGTGGCACCAGTTGAGGCCCATGTCGATGAGGAAGCCGTCGTCACATTCAAGGCTGATGCCGATGCCCGCGATGTCGTCAAAAATCCGCTTGAGTGAGTTGGTCATTTCGGAACTCTTTTTTATGTAAGTTATTGATTTCGCATAACTTATTCATACCATAATGACGCGGGGCGTCAATAAAAAACCAAACAAAATCGCATAGTTATATGTTTTTTGGAAATATTGCGGCAGTCAGACCCCAATATTTCCAGGCGACAAAAAACCCCGCCGGGGCGGGGTGGATGGGGGCGGGATGAAGGGAGGGAAGCGTCATCCGGCCATACTCAGCGCCAGTTCAATGAAGGGCAGAAACACGGCCCGTTTGAGTTCGCAGTAATAGGCGTCGCGCACGTCCCAGCCGATGAGCGGGCAGCCGCCGTTGCACAGCCCGACCGCCGGGCACTCCGCGCAGCGTTCGGAATTGTTCCGCGTGGGGTCATGCAGTACAACGCTGTCCAGATAGGCCGAAAAGCCGTCATGAATGGAGCCGACCACGGTATCCGTATTGTGGCAGCGGTACAGATTGCCGCGCAAATCCACGTTCAGCACACTGTAGCCGTTGCCGCAGGCGCAGATGCCGCGCGCGAAGCCCGTTCTGCCCTCCACGCCGCGTTTAAGCCGCTGAAGGTAGCCTTGCCCCATATGCGCCCGCCAGGGGTCGTATTCCCGCCCGGTCAGAAGTTTTTCCGTTTCCGCCGCGATGATCTCCATTTCCCGGCGTACCCGCCCGCAGTCCACATCCAGCAGAGAACGGTCGGCCAACCCGGTGTCCATGATTTCATCGAAATTGAGGAACAGGCTTTCCCCGTGGCGGGCGGAGTATTCGGCATCCAGCGGAGCCAGGGCGTCAACGCTCTCCAGAGGGTAGTTGTAGGCGCTGATCACGCCGGAGAGTGAAAGCCCGTTCAAACCCAGCACCAGATTCCGGCGCTCCGGATCGC
Source organism: uncultured Mailhella sp. (assembly GCA_910579055.1). Taxonomy (GTDB): domain Bacteria; phylum Desulfobacterota; class Desulfovibrionia; order Desulfovibrionales; family Desulfovibrionaceae; genus Mailhella. The sequence goes on from CAJTSU010000109.1 coordinate 9,841, forward strand.
CCAGCACGTCCACGCCGCGCGTTTCCCTTGTGCGCGGGCCGTCCCAGGAAATGCAGCAGCCGACCTTCCGGGTATTGAGCCAGTCCACCAGTTCGGGCGTCAGCAGCATTCCGTTAGAAATCATGGAAAAGCGCAGATTCGGCTCATCAGCCAGCGCCTCGATGATTTCCCGCATTTCCCGCTCGTACATGAGCGGCCCCGCCGTAAAAATGCGCGGTGACAGGTTCAACCTGATTTCGGGCGATGTCGCGGATGAACTCGATCACTTCCGGGTTCAAGGCGTCCCGCTCCCGGTCTTCGCGCAGGGGACGCTGAAGGCAGTAACGGCATTTCAGGTTGCAGCGGGGGCCGAGCATGACAAACACGGTATGCACGACAGGGTTCAGAAAGTTACGCATGAACATCCTCCACAAAAAAGGAACAGGTGTAGCCGTTGAAACGGATCACCCGGTTAAGCGGCGTGTTGATGCGCTCCAGCAGAAAATCAATGACTGCCTGCGCCTGAAAACCGGAACAGGCCGGCAGGCTGGCGGGGTTGGCCTGAAGCGACGTGCCGGAAGCGTCATACAGCCCTCTTGCCCTGGCCGCGTCGTCAAACACGGCCACCTGCCAGTTGCGACCGCTCAGCCCGCCGGTGCAATAGGGCTTGCGCAGCCCGGCGGCGAGTTCCAGCAGTATCCGCTTGTTTTGCCCGTCCACGCAGTCGCACACGATATCCGCTTTGGACAGCAGCTCCCCTGTCTCCGGAGCGATGAAAATCGCATGGCTTTCCACCCGCGCATAGGGGCTCACGTCACGCAGGCGTTCCGCCATGACCTCCGCCTTGTTCCTGCCGAGCGTGGAGCCGAGCGCGCCGATCTGCCGGTTGCGGTTTGATTCTTCGTAATGGTCGCCGTCAATGAGGATAAAATGCCCGATTCCGGTGCGGGCGAGGTTTTCCGCCACCCATCCGCCGCCCCCGCCCAGGCCGCACACGGCCACGGTCGCCCGGTACAGCGCCGCCTGCTCGCGCAGGGTGTAGTTGTCCACGTTGCGCTCAAACATGATCAGGCTCCTTTCGGGGGCTGCTCGCCCCCGGCCCCCCGGCAGGGCGCAGTGCGCCCTGCACCCCCATCGTTGTCGCATTCCGTCGTTTATCCTTGTGTTTCCCCTCAATAAAAGTCTTTGAAGAGGATGGGGGTTCGGGGGAAGGGGAAACTTTCTCCAGAAAGTTTTCCCTTCCCCCGGAAACTCCCTTCTCCGCAAATGTTTTCACACAGTCACAGAACCACGGCTCCACGCCGCGCATGTCCCGGATCACGTCATGGCAGAAATGCGGGAACATGCTGACGAAGGGGCAGGCCGTCAGCAGCCCGCAGGTTCGGCATTTGTCGTGTACGGGCAGATCGTTGTCGCCGTTGTAGATGCCGCGCATGTCCCTGGTGGCCGTGCCGTCCTCCAGCACCCGCCGCTTGGGCCGCACCAGCGGCTCGAACACCCGCAGGGAGTGGAAGCTTTCTTCATCCATATCCCATTCCGTGCCGGGAATGATCACCGGATATACGGCCACGTCCAGCCCGCGCAGACGGGCCATGCGGTAAAAGGCCGGGTCGTTGCCATAAGGATAGACATTGTGCAGGATGCGGATTTTCTCCGCGTACCTGTCCAGCACGGTCATGATGGTGCGGAACGCCCCGCGCCCGAAGTCGCGGAAGCGCGGCTGGCGCTGGGGCAGAAAACTCTCCAGGGTGAGCAGAATGCCGTCCACGCGGTCGTATATTTCCCAGTCCGGCACCGTGCCGTTGGCGGCGAGGTAAAAGCCCCTGCCCGGCCAGCGCGCCATGAAGGAACGCACGGTGAAGGGACGCACCAAAGGCTCCCCGCCGTACAGCAGGATATTGGCGAACTCCATGCCCTCCAGCGTCCGGCACACCGCGTCGATATTCATGTCCCGCGTGAAATTGCGCTGATAGCAATGGCCGCAGCGGCGGTTGCAGGAGCTGGTGACGTGGACGCCCACCGTGTCACTGTTGGAGTAGGCGCGCATGGTCAATGACCTCCAGCTCCACACTTGCCCCGAAATCCTTTTCCCCGTCTTCCACCAGGGACAGGAAATCGGAAAGCAGACCGGGATTCATGCCCTCGTTGACGGTCAGACGCAGGGAAACGGTCTTTTCGCCGTCAAACAGCGCCTCATAGAAGCGCACGACGGGGTCATAAAGATTGTCGGTGGAAACCTGTAATGTTAACATGAAAACTCCGGAAAATATCTTGGATTTGCTTGTGCAAATCCGCCAAAGACAGCCCGTGTTCCACACGGGCAAAGGCAACATGTATCCACGGCTGGCTCGCTTGCGCCTTCGTGCGGCTTCGCCGCCCAAAGGCTCCGCTCCGCGTGACATTGCTTCCGCTCCTCGCCCCCCTCCATGCCGCATTACCATGCGGCGGGGGGTCGTCGC
>CAJTSU010000110.1 GCA_910579055.1 uncultured Mailhella sp.
GCCGCATGGTAATGCGGCATGGAGGGGGGCGAGGAGCGGCCAAATGTCTCGCGAAGCGCGGTCGAGAGCGGCGAAGCCGCACGAGACGAAGCGTGGCCAGCCGTTGCCAAAGGGCGCCTTTCACCGCACTGGAAGTGCGGTTGCCTTCACGGCAACGAATGTTGCCGCTGAAACTGGGGCAGATGAACGAACTCCGATTGCTGTATCAACCAGAAACTTTAACACAGTCTTATTGAAACATATTTATTCGGCACGACCTCCAGATGCTCCACAGCATGCGGAATGAGGCCGAGTCAGAAGACTCCTCGCGGAAAGCGGGGCGTCACAGGGGGCCGGGGCATCGCCGCCCCGGCGCGATCCGGAAAACTGGTTATTGGGAAGAGTGTTCCCGATAGAACTTTTCAGCCGCGGGGTGCATGGGAATATTGGTGTGACCCGCCATGCTTTCCACTGAAAGCCCCTTCAGGTTGGCATGCACACTGCGCAGGTAGTCAATATTGTCGGTCATGGCGCTGAGCATGGCCGTGACCACTTCATCCGGCTGATCCGCGCTGGTCACAAGCACAAGCTGCGCCGTTACCGTGGGGACATCCTCTTTCTGGAACGCATAGCTTCCGCCCGGAATAGTCAGATTGACGGTTCCCATGTCTCTATTGACAGCTTCAGCCTTGTCGGGGTCGATGGGCAGCATGACAAGTTCATGCTTCATGCCCAGATCATAGAACCGGCTGAGTGGAAACTGTGAAACCTCAATGATGGCGTCCATCTGGCCGGCATCCCACAAGTCCACGGCTTCGGGCGCGGGCCCCTTGTGGATGAGGCCGCCCCAGCTTTCAATATCCTTGTACGTCACCCCGTATTCGCCGAGTATCTTTTCCGCCATGAGGTCAATGAGCGTTCCGGCGCGATTGACATTAATGCGCAGGGGATATTTCTTTTCCTTAATGTCGGCCAACGACCTGATGCCCGTCCTGGCATCCACATAAATCTGAACCGCGCTGGTGGGGTTCACCACAGCGACAAGGCGGAGCTTATCCATTTTCCTGCCCCTGTAGGGGCCTTCACCTTCCAGGGCCATACTGGTGAGCACATCGCTCGCCAGAGCGAACTGCACATCGCCCCGGTTGGTCATGACCTGATTCGGGCCATCCTTGCCGGGTTCGGTGGTGATGCGATAATCAGGGAAACCGCGGCGCATGGATTCCCCTACTCCCTCCGCGATGATAGCCCACAGGCCGCCCGCGCCGCCGCCCAGAATGGTGACATCCTTCGAGCCGGCCAAAGCGCCCTGTACGGAACCGGACATCAGCAACCCCGCCATGAACAGAAAACACACCAGGCTTTTTCTCAACATGTAGTCCTCCTCCAGAGCATTTCAATGTATGCCCGGCTACTTTTCGATAACGCCGCCTCGTCCCGAAACGGCGCCATCGCTTCTTATATTGATTATATTCTGTAGGCGATGCCGGGGAATCCTCCAAATACCTTTTTGTTAAGTTCAGATCAGCTTTTTGGTATACTCGGCTGTGTATGGAACTGTGTTGAAACTATCCTTGACCGGCGGAGGCGTATGCTGCCGCCCATGCCGGAGCAAAACAACACTGGCAAAGCGGTATATTTTTGGGGATTGACGGGATGCCCGCACAAATGCCACGCTGCTGACGCAGGCTTTGCGGCGCTCCGCGCTGTTGCAAAGGCCGTCCGTATTTCACGCGAAAAAAGGCGGCATGTGTCCATATGGATCTGAAGCGACTGGAATACTTCTGCTCTGTCGCCGCGCGCGGCTCCATCAGCAAGGCGGCCAAGGAACTTCATATTTCCCAGCCGCCGCTCAGCGCGCGCATCAAGGAGCTGGAGGAAGAACTGGGCGTCAAGCTGATCCATCGCGGGCGCAACGTCTGGCAGCTTACTCCCGAGGGAGAGGAGTTCTACGAAAAGGCCCAGTTTGTTCTGTCCTACGTCAAGGGTATGGCGGAGGAGACAAGAAAAAACAGCGCCAAAATCGCAGGGCTGGTGAAAATAGGCGTCTGTCAGCCCTGCCTCCCCTATTTGCAGCCTCTGCTCCCCCGATTAATCCGCGATTGCCCGGAACTGCGTTACCGCGTCTGGATTATGGACAATCAGTCCCTTGAACGACACCTTCAGGAACGCCATTTCGACTTTATTCTGGCTCAGCTTCCCGTGCGCAATCATAACTATGAAATACGGATGCTCGCCACCGATCCGTATTACGCGGTGTATGGAGAGGGGATAGCTCCGCCGGTTTCGGACAGAGCGGGAGTGGAAGAACTGGAGGGTCTGCCGCTTATCCTGACCCGAAGAAGAGACGGAGGCGGCGGATACGATCTTATCATGCGGGCTTTCCAGCAAAGCAGAAAAAAACTGAATATTCTGCTGGACTCTCAAGATACGCACCTTCTGGGTTCCCTGCTCAGAGACGGCACTCCCGCCGTGGGCATTCTGCCTTACCGCATCATCGACCAGGAAGGCCTGACCGCCTTGCCCCGACGCCCGGTGAATATCCCCGGCGTAGGCTTGACCCCCATTCTGGTGTGGCTGAAAAGCGCCTATCTGCCGAACCATGCCCGGTATATACTTGAATGCATCCGCAGAGCCTCCCCTTCACCGGCCTCATAGGTTTCCGCCGCTCCGGCCGCTCGCCGTCACTCTCGATTCCCGCCTGACTCGCTTTACCCGCCGGGCAGGAAACACGGGACATCACACCTGCGGGGATTTCCCGCCCCTGTATGTGTTCAGGCATTGGGCAGCTGTCTGCGAATGTTCTTCGTCACCCGGATAAGCAGAGAAATCAGCAGATCTTTCTCTTCCTGCGTGAAATCTTCCATCATGAGCCTTTCGCACAGTTCCCGCTGCTCCATGACCATGGGAAATATTTCCATGGCTCGATCCGTGGGGTAGAGCTGCACTGTTCTCTTGTCCTCCGGGTTCACCTCACGCCGGACAAAACCCTGTTCCTCAAGGGTTTTCAGAATACGTGTGACATTGCTCTTGTTGATGTAGACAAGACCGGGAAGCTTGTCCTGCGTCAGACCCGGCGCACTGCATATATGGTTGATGAACATATGCTGCGAGAAACGGATCCCGCAAGGGGCCAGTTTCTTGTTCATGTATATGTCACTCAGGCGCTCGGCAATACCGATCCATTTTGTAATTGTTTCCACCAGCCATCCTTCCCGAATTTTCTGGGTACGTTCCGGCAGATAGCTAACGGCATGCGTTCACAAAAGTCAAACCTCCGGAGGCAAGTTTCACGCGGAGATGCTTCTTGCTCCGTCCGATTCCGGGAGCATTTTCCAAACAAAAGGCCCTGTCACAGAACCGAGTTGGCAGCGTTGCGCGGAGCGTATGGTTTTGCTTCGGCCGGGGCGGCAACGTTCGTTGCCGCAAAGGCATGTATCCACGGTCGGCTCGCTTGCGTTTTGCGCGGAAAACGTCGCGCGGCTCTCGATTCCCGCAAGGCTCGAAGACTCGGCTGACGGAAACGCCGCGCGGCCTTCGGATCGGCCTCCAGGCTCGCCACGCTCGTGCCTCCGGCGGTCAAGGATAGTTTCAACATTATGAGAGCGTGTGACTGTTGGAAGGGGAGGATAGGAGAAAATCCTCCCCTCTGGCATGACGCTACGCGTTCTTTACGTCCAGTGCGCGCATGGCGTTGAGAATGGCGATGACGGATACGCCCACGTCGGCGAATACCGCGGCCCACATGTTTGCCACCCCGGCCGCGCCCAGAGCCAGCACCACCCCCTTGACGCCCAGTGCGAACACGATGTTCCAGCGCACGATGCGCAGGGTTTTGCGCGCGATGCGCACGGCGTCCGCGATGCGTGCGGGCTTGTCGTCCATGAGCACCACATCCGCCGCTTCAATGGCCGCGTCCGAACCAAGCGCGCCCATGGCGATGCCCACGTCGGCCCGGCTCAATACGGGCGCGTCATTGATGCCGTCGCCTACAAAGGCCAGCTTTTCTCCTTCGCGCTTTTCGGCCAGCAGGCGTTCAAGGCTGGCCACCTTGTCCGCCGGGAGCAGTTCGGCATCGTATTCGTCGATACCCAGTTCGCGCGCCACGCTTTCCCCCACCTTGCGGGCGTCGCCGGTGAGCATGACCGTCTTGCGTATGCCCAGCGACTTGAGTTCGCGTATGGCTTGCGCCGCATCGGGTTTGGCCGCGTCGGCGATGACAATGTGCCCCTGGTACACGCCGTCTACCGCAATATGTACCGATGTGCCGGGCAGACGGCATTCGTGCGCGCCGTTGGCGTTCACGCCTTCCATGAGCCTGATGTTGCCCGCGGCCACCTGCTTGCCGTCTATTGTGGCGCGTACGCCCTGTCCGGGGATTTCCTCCACACGGGAAACGCGCGCATGATCGATTTCCTTGCCCCAGGCTTCCCTGAGGGAACGGGAAATGGGGTGCTCAGAATAACTTTCCACCAGCGCGGCCAGACCGAGCAGCTCACTTGCTCCGATCTGTTCAGGGTGTATGGCGACCACTTCAAAACTGCCTCTGGTCAGGGTTCCGGTTTTGTCAAAGGCCACGATGGCCACGTCGGCCAGGGCTTCAAGATAATTTCCGCCCTTGACCAGAATGCCGGAGCGCGAGGCCCCGCCGATGCCGCCGAAAAAGCTCAGAGGGATGGAGATGACCAGCGCGCAGGGGCAGGAAATAACCAGAAAGATCAGGGCGCGTTCCACCCATATGGCGAAAGCCTGCCCGAAGAGCAGGGGCGGAATCACGGCCAGCGCCAGCGCGGCGAACACCACGGCGGGCGTATAGTAGCGGGCAAAGCGGGTAATGAAATGTTCGCTTTTGCTCTTGCGCGCGGAGGAGTTTTCCACCAGATCAAGAATCCGGGCCACGGTGGATTGCCCGAATTCCCTGGTAACGCGGACTTTGAGCACGCCGCTCAGGTTCACGCAGCCGCTGATGACTTCATGGCCGGGCAGGGCTTCACGCGGGACGGATTCGCCGGTAAGAGCCGCCGTATCCACGGAAGAAGCGCCTTCCTCCACCACGCCGTCCAGGGGAATGCGTTCACCGGGTTTGATCACGATCAGTTCGCCCCCGCCGCGACATCCTCGGGGGCAACCTGTTCCAGCTGTTCCCCGCGTTCCACATTGGCGTAGTCGGGGCGGATATCCATAAGCGCCGCGATGGACTGACGGGACTTGCCCACCGCGCAGGACTGGAACAGTTCGCCGATCTGATAGAACAGCATGACGGCCACGGCTTCGGGGTATTCCCCCAGACACAACGCGCCCAGGGTGGCTGTCGACATGAGGAAGTTCTCGTCAAAAATCTGTCCGCGCATGATGTTGCGGGCAGCCTTGAGCAGAATGTCGCCGCCGATGATCACATAGCCCACAAGAAACGCGGCCAGGCGGGGCAGACCTTCCAGCGGAGCGGCCAGCGCGGCGGCATACAGCACCGCGGAAAACAGGATGCGATACAATGTCTTGCGCTGTTTTTTGGTCATCACGCTTAAACTCCCACTTCAACGTCCGGGTCGATTTTGCCGATGAGTTTTTTCGCTGCTTCCAGCACGGCGGCAAAGCGGGAATCTTCGGCTTCAAGGGTCATTTTCTGGGTCATGAAATTCACGCTGACGGCGTTCACTCCGTCAATGCCGCGTACGGCCTGTTCCATTTTCGCGGCGCAGTTGGCGCAGTCAAGGCCGGAAAGTTTGATGGACTTTTTCATGATGACTCTCCTGTGAGCTGAACGAGCTACAATAAAACATTTGTTTGAATATTGTTGTGTTAGATGTATCCATGAATGCCTGCCCTGTCAACGGAAAAGGTTCTGTTCGAGAATAATGTTGAACATATCCGTGACCGCCGGAGGCGCGAGCGTAGCGAGCCTTGAGGCCAAGCCGAAGGCCGCGCGCGGCGTTCCCGTCAGCCGAGTCTTCGAGCTTACGGGCATCGAGAGCGGAGATGAGGAGCGGAAGAAAGGGTTCGCGGAGCGGAGCCTTTGGGCGGCAAAGCCGCACGAAGGCGTAAGCGAGCCGGCCGTGGATACATGCCTTTGCAGAGGGCTTACGGCATCTGCCCTGCGTCCAGTTCGTGCAGGCGGCGCGCAAAGGCATCAACCAGCTTGCGCAGGGATGCCCCGCGCACATCGGAAAAGGCTCCGCCACGGGGAGAACAGAAGATAAGTACAAGGCGGATGCCGTTCTGTTCAAACCAGGGTTCCGCATAATAGGAACGTACTCCCTGCGGAATGAACAATGCCCAGTCAATGGGGCGGATACTGCGCGAAGTTTCGTCCACAGTCAGCGAATTAAGGCCGAAGCGCACAATATTTTCCGCAATGGAACCGACGTAGGGGAAATCGGCGTGCTGCATGCTGTTCGTGAACATGGCTCCTTCGCATGTGACGCTGACCCGGTTTTCTTCCGGGAAGATGCGGGAGAGAATAATGCCCTCTGCCGCGGGCAGAATTTGCGGATCACGCAGAATCAGGCGCAGAAGATCGCGTTCGCCTGAGGCGGCGGAGAGAGCGGGCAGAGGCGTTTCCTCACGAGCTTCGGAAATTGCCGGGTCCACGGTCAGCAGGGGTGTAAGGCGTATCCACAGGCAATGGTGGCCATCTTGCGATAGCGGGCGCATCATGACCGAGCAGGGCAGCGGGCTTCCGCCCGGTTTTCGAACCCGCAGTATGCCCTGCCAGCGATGGGAAAAGGTCAGGCTTTCGTAGATGGCGATTTTGAGATCTTCCGATATGGCGAAAATATCCTCCAGGGGCGTGTTTTCATTTTGGCCGCACAGCTCCCGCGCACTGCGGTTGGCATGGATGATTTTCCAGCTGGAGAAAGAAACGAGCATGGCGGGGGAGGACAGCCAGTCCATGCTTTCGGGCGGTATGCCGTGCTGTTCCCCCATGACGCGGCGGAGCATGCGGGTGCATCTGCCGATGACGCCGATATAGGAAAAAGGCGTTTCCGGTGCGGGCATGCCAAGCATGATCAGCCAGCGCAGGCAGCCGTCGTTATCGCGTATCCGGAAAAAAACGCCCGTATGCCTCTGCATTTTCATCTTGTCCAGGGCGTCGCGCAGGGCGGCGTGGTCATCTTCCAGCACGGTACGGTCAAGGTACTCGCCGTTTTGGAACAGAAGCGGCACATTGAGGCCAAGCGTCTGGAATATCGGCTCACTGAAAAATTTGAGCTTGTTGCGAACGGGGTCAAGTTGCCAGAGCAGAATGGGGTCGTCCGGCAGGCAATCGTGCAGGCTTTGCTGAATAAGCTGGAGGGCATGGGAAAGAAGATGGGCATCAGGTGTCATGAAAGCCTCGGGGAAAAGGGGAAAGAGTCTTCAAAGCAGCTCATGTTAACATTGCTCATGGAGCCGGGCAAGGCGAGACTCCGCATAGTGCCCTCCCTGTTCAGAAAATCGTTCGCTTTGCGGCACGGCAAAGCCGTGGCCTGCTCGCAATGTTCGGGGCTGCTGACGTTGTGAGCAGCCTCGGCATATGGTTCTAGCGTCGAACGGTGTTGCAGAAGCGCAAAAGGCCGGTCAGAAAGGCCATGGCCTGTCCGAATGCTTCGGGTTTTTCCGCAAGGCTGTGAGGCTGGGGGAGCTGGATGAACAGACGGCCTCGCACCATGGTCTGACAGTAGGGGCCGATTTTGGGCAGCCCCAGCGCATCGCGGGCGTCAGACCCCATGATCAGCAGGGCGCGCGTGCGCAGCAGCGCTTCGCCCGACCAGAACAGGGACGGGGCATGTTCTTCACGCGCGGTGCCTTCCCGGGGCGTGTCTTCGCCCGGCAGTTCAAATGGCCAGAATACATGTGTGCCGACGGGGTGATTGAGGCCCTTGATCATCCGCGCCACCAGATCCCGGCGTTGCGGGTCGGGTGTGCCCGCAAGATCAGCCCCAAGGCCGCCGTAGGTCCAGCAGACCAGAGGACGGGGGGGGGGAGGACGGCGTTCGCGCAGGGTTTTCCAGGCGGCGGGCCATGCTTCAAGGGGGATGATGCGTCCTTTTTCCGCCGGCATTGCGCCCGAGCGAGAAGCCGACGCGCGGGGGGAGGCGTCACGGGAAAGCGGGGGATGGGGTTCCCGCGCGGTGCGGGGCATTGTCGCGGGAGCGTGCCCGGCGCTGCCGGACATCGTTTCCGTGACGCGGCCGGGGCGTGAAGCAGGGCGCTTCGCGGCGTTCCCTTCCGGAGACGCCCCGGCGGGGGCCATGCCGCCGCGCAGACGCAATGTTTCGACCCGCTGAGGGCTGTCCAGCAGCAGGGCGTCCAGCCCCAGGCGGGTCCAGGCCCGCAGGGCGGGGGAAAGTGCGAGGGGATGCGGCATGATCAAAGGCTCTGCAGCCAGTTAAGGATGTTCCAGGCAATGTCCGGCTTGGGCTGGAGGGGCCAGTGTTCCTCACGGCCGCGGGCATCCGCCGCGAAAATACGGTTGGTGGCTGTGCCGAAGCCATCGGAAATCTGGTTTCCCACAATCAGATCCGCGCTTTTGGATATGAGCTTGCGCCGTACCAGGTGGGCCAGAACATCGGCGCTTTCCGCGCTTTCCGCGGCAAAGCCCACAACTTTCTGGTCGTCGCGGCGTTCCTCGGCCAGGGTGCGCAGGATATCCATATTGGGCAGAAAGCTCAGCGAAAAACCCTGAGCGGCCTGTTCCTTCTTGAATTTGCCGCGTCCGTACGGCTCGGGGCTGTAGTCGGCCACTGCGGCGGTGAAGATGCCCGCATCCATGTCCGGCCAGAGGTCATGGGCAGCTTCAAACATGTCTTTCGCGCGGTGTGTGTCGTGGCGGTGGAAGTCTTCTCCGAGGGACGCGCCGGGCAGCCAGAGATCCACAGGCCCGCACACGGCATGGACCTCCGCTCCGCGCAGCCACGCGCCTACGGCCAGGGACGCGCCCATGGTTCCTGTGGAGGCATTGGTCCAGAAGCGCACGTCATCCCATTGCTCGCGGGTGGGCCCCAGCGTGACCAGCACCTTTTTCCCTTCCATGTCCTGCGGCGTCAATGCCTTGAGCGCGGCCAGCCAGATGGCGCGCAGTTCGGCCAGACGGCCCGGGCCTTCATCGTTGCAGGCCATTTTGCCTTTTTCCGGCCCCACGAAGAACACGCCGCGATCGCGCAGAATGTCCACATTGGCCTGTGTGGCCGGGTTTTGCCACATCCGCGGGTTCATGGCCGGAGCGGCCACGATCGGGCCGTCGAAGGCGAGAGCCTGGGCGGAGAGCATGTCGTCCGCACGCCCCGCGGCCAGACGGGCCAGCATATCGGCTGAGGCCGGGGCGATAATGAGCGCGTGAGCGGTCTGCCCCGGCTCAAGATGCTCAAAGGGAGCCTCGCCGCTGAACATGTCGCCGTAGATCGGAGCCGCGCCCAGGGATTCAAACGTCAGGGGCGTGATGAAATTGCGGGCCGCTTTGGTCAGCGTCGCCCCGACGCTCAGGCCGATCTCCCGCCAGCGCCGCACCAGTTCCGCCGTGCGGAAGGCCGCCACCGAACCGCAGACTCCAAGGTGCAGACGCTTTCCCGCAAAGGTGTGAAAACGCAAATGGGCTTCCATGCTTTCCTTCTGACAACGCGGTCAACTTTCAAAGTAAGCGCTGGGCATTGCTATTTGGATGTGGACTGACCTTCCCATACTTCCGTTGCTGAAGACGCGGGCGTAAAATCGGGATCCCATACCGGCGCGTTGCCGATATTTTCGGAGCTTGCGCCGGGCATCGCAGGCATAAACATCGGAGCCGAAGATGCTCCGTCAAGTTGATACAGCACCCATACTTCCATGCTGGTATCCATCATGCCGTCATAAAGATAAATCGCGGCAAAGCGGCCATCCTTCTCAAAAAGCTGCATGGTGCGCTTGCCCGTAATCTGACCGCGCAGAACCCAGCCCTGCGGCGTCATGTTGTGGGTCATGGCAGAGGCCAGAGAAGAAGACTCCACCCTGCCCGAGAAGGTTTCCAGGCCCACCTTGACGGCGTTGGGCGTGGTTGACACAAGTGTTTCCTTGAGGTCGCTTTTCATGTCTGAAGGGATGGGGATGTCCGGGAATTTGCTGTAGTAGACGTCGTTGACGTCGGAAGTGCCGGAGAAGGGATTGCTGAATTCAAGACCGGCACATCCCGTGAGCGTAAGGGCCAGACCGAGCAATATGGCGGGAAAAAGGCGGCGCATGGAGTCTCCCGTTTGTGAGGTTTCAGGCCATGTTAGGAAAAATCCGTCCGGAGCGCAACGATGGCTTTTCATCCTGTAAAATTTCACAACATTGATACGCCGGGAAAAACAGAAGACGCTGAGGCTGCTGACGTTGTCAGCAGCCCCGAAAATTGCGAGCGGATCGCGGCTTGGCCGCGCCTAAAGCGAGCGATTTTGTGCGTTTCCGTCAAGCCGTTTTGCGGCCTGGAGGCGCAAACGCCGCGAAGCGGGGTTTGTCATCAGTATGGGCGCTGTTTTTCCCGGCCTGAGAGTGCCGACAGTGAATGTCAGCGTGAAGTCCCGATGGGATATTGCCGGCAGTCTGGAATTCTCCCCATGGTATTATCTTCCACGGGTAGGGGAAACGGAGGCGTGTATGACAGGAGGCGTTTTCAGCGGGCTGCCCATTGCGCGGTGCGCTTTAGTATTCGGGTGATCAGGGGATACGCTTCCAGCGCGTCCAGCGCGCGGCGGGCGGCGCGGTAATCCCAATTAATACAGGGTGTTCCTTTTCCTGAGAGTATCCAGAAGGGATTTGCGCCGCGTGTAAATGCGGCAAAGAGCAACCATGCGGAGGGGAGGCGTTTGCGAGTGAGAATGCATTGGGCGGTATCCTGCGAACATGCCATGAAATTTGCCAGCTGGACGATATTGAAGCAGGAGCAGGCCTCCTTGAGGCGTTCCAGCGCGCGCTCAAAGTTGGGGTCCGGCATATTTGCCATTTTCGGGTATTCCAAGAGAAAAAAATCCATGAGTTCGGGTTGCTCAGACTTGAATTGTTCAATACTTCTGTACGCCGGGGAAACATGGCGTGGTGCGAAAAAAGATACTACATGTTTAATAACACGTGAGATTGCGTTACCTGGGTGTTCCATGGAAAATCCTTTCAATTAATAATTGGCGTGTAAACAAAGAATTGGCGCATTATATGGGGTGAAGTCCATGATGGCTATGATAATTTGGGGCGTAGTCCGTTAATTTTCTGAAAACTTTGTCTAGAGTCAAATAATGAGGCAAAGTTGTATGGAAAAAGAAGCGGTATTGCTTGGGCGGCGTATCCGTGAATTGCGGATGAAACGCGGCATGACCCAAGAGAAACTTGCGGAAAGTGCGGGACTTGATCTCAGCCAGCTCAGCCGCATGGAAAACGGGCATGGGAATCCGAAGTTTGAGACTTTGCAGCGTATTGCCAAGGCATTGCAAATACGAGCTCATGAACTGCTTGACTTCAGTCAGCACGACTCGGAAATGGTGGTGAGGGAGGACATAGTAGCTCTGCTGGACGAATTGAGTTCCGAGAATCTCCGGCTGGTACACCGGTTTATGCGCTATATGGCGCGTTGAGCATGCCGGGAGGCACCGGCGGATACTCTTGGTTCTGACGGAAAGAAGAGAACGGGAAAATGCCGGGTGGCGGCAGCTTGTCCATGATGTTTCGCCTTTTTGGTGATCGGAAAAGTAAAAAAGAGGATTTGTGATATTTGGCGTATAATCAAAGTAGATGCCATTATAAAATTGATCGTGAAATTATTTTTATGGAAAACAGCCCGTTCAGAGAGTATATTTCTGGTTTGAATATATTGTAATTATTTATTAAATTAAAAAGTCAAAAAAATTTGATAATGTACCGGACTGCTGAAAAAATGGAAGAGCCTGAGCATGATGCTTATGCTCAGGAGCGCAAACGGATACACTGTGAGATGGCGCTGGATAGCCCTCGCATGAGGGAGAAGGCCGTCGCGGCGGACAGTTCGGGGGGGAGTCATGTTGCCTGTGACCGTTCCGGACATGGTGAGAACATCCATGCCGAAAATGCGGCGGCAGAGCAGCCGGCACAGAAGCATGACAAGCTGACGGGGATAAGGCTGCCCGCCCGCACAGAGACTCCGCCGTGCAGGGGGGGGCTGATTGAGGAACCGCCCCGTCTGGACGCCGACTCCGGCGAGCTGGAGATAGAGAGGAAGCTTTCTCCCACAATGAGCGCAAAGAGGCCGCTGTGACGCTGCCATTAATCACAAAGGCGCAGTCCGTAGGACTGCGCCTTGAGGCTGCTGACGTTGTC
>CAJTSU010000111.1:0-3861 GCA_910579055.1 uncultured Mailhella sp.
GATGAGCCTCGCTCCGCTCGACTCCGAGAGCATTTCAATGACAAAATGCTCTAGTACAGAAAGCCGTAAGGACTTTTTGAGATGACAAACCCCGCTTGGCGGCGTTTGCGCCGTCCAGGCCGCAAAGCGGCTTGGACGGATACGCCCGAAAATCGCTCGCTTTACGGCGCGGCCAAACCGCGACCTGCTCGCAATTTTCGGGCCGCCCCGCAGGGCGGCCCTGTTTTTTCTTTTCTTCATTCAGGCGGGCAACGGACTATTCCGCCGCCTTGTGAGCCTGATGCTCGGCAACCACCTTGTCAACCACAGGCTGCGGAGCTTCTTCATAGTGGTCAAATTCCATGGTGAATACGCCCTGCCCGCCGGTCATACTGCGCAAATCCGGGGCATAACGGAGCACTTCGCTCATGGGCACATGCGCCTTGATTTCCGTAATTCCGGCCTGGGAGTCGGAGCCCAGCACCTTGCCCCGACGGGAAGAAAGATCACCAATCACATCGCCCATGTAGGCATCGGGAATGGACACCGTCACCAACGCCACAGGCTCCAGCAATACGACCTTGAGCTTTTCCAGAGCGGCCTTGAACGCCAGGGAACCGGCCACCTTGAACGCCATTTCCGAAGAGTCCACCGTATGGTAGGAGCCGTCATACACGCGCACCTTGAAGTCCACCACGGGATAGCCCGCAAGGTATCCGCGCGCCGCGCTTTCCTGAATGCCCTTGTCAATGGCCGGAATATACTGGCGCGGGATCACGCCGCCCACGATGCCGTCCTCGTACACATAGCCCGAACCGCGCGGCATGCCTTCCAGTTCAATCCAGCAGTCGCCGAACTGCCCGCGTCCGCCGGATTGCTTTTTATGGCGGCCCTGCACCTGCACCTTGCCCTTCACTGTTTCACGGTAGGGCACCTTGGGCGTTTTGAGCAGGATGTCCACCTTGTTGCGGCGCCTGGCCTTTTCCACGGAAATTTCAATGTGCAACTGCCCCATGCCGGAAAGCAGCGTATCACCGGTTTCCTCATCGCGGGCCAGCTTGAGAGTGGCATCTTCGTCCAGCAGCTTGAGTACCGCCGCATATACCTTGTCTTCATCCCCCTTGTTCTGCGGAGCCAGAGCAAACGTGATGAGCTGCGCGGGCAGTTTGGGCAAGGGCAGGACAAAGGGGGCCTTTTCATCGCACAGGGTATCTCCTGTACGGGTGGTCTTCAGCTTGGCCACGCCCACAATGGAACCGGGGCCGAGCACATCCTTGCAGGCCGTCTGCGTCTTGCCGCAAACGGAAATCAGGCTGCCCATGCGCTCAGTCTCGCCGGAGCGCATATTTTTCAGTGCCGTCTCGGTGGAAACAGTGCCGGACAAGACCCGGATCATGTTCACCTGGCCGGAGAACGCGTCATTCAGGGTTTTAAACACAATGCAGGCGGCCGGTTCGTCCGGTGAGGATGCGCGCGCCGTGCCGTCTTCACCGATCCATGCCGGGCGATCCAGCGGCGAGGGGAAAAGTTTGTCGATCGTGTTCAGCAGGCGGCGGCCACCCTTGTTGTCCAGCGCGGAACCCACCAGCACGGGCACGATTTCGCAGGCCAGCACGCCCTTGCGCAGGCCGAGTTCAATCTCTTCGGGCGAAAGCGAACCCTCGTCCAGATATTTGTTCATCAACTCTTCATCAGATTCCGCGATGTTTTCCACGGCAGTATCACGCAGCAACTGGGCTTCATCGGCCAGTTCAGCGGGAATGGGCGCATCGGTGGTTGCGCCGTCTTCTCCGAACATCAGCGCCTTGGCCGCAAAAACGTCCACCAGGCCGACGAATTTCTCGCCTTCGAGAATGGGCATGTAAAACACCACGGGCTTCATGCCCAGCGCGGAGGTCAGGCCGTTCAGCGCCATGTCGAAATCCGCGCGCTCGCGGTCCATCTTGGTCACAAACACGATGCTCGGCAACCCGGCAGCCTTTACCTGGCTCCACAGTTTGCGGGTCTGGGGCCGAACGCCGTCCACGGCGTCGATGGTCAGCACTGCCGCGTCCACAGCCTGAAGCAAATATTCCATGTCGCCGGAGAAGTTGCTGTCTCCGGGCACATCCACCACATAATGACGGTTTCTGTTCCAGTCAAAGGTGGCGAAACCGGGCTGCACGGAGCCGCGACGCTTGATTTCTTCAGGTTCATAGTCAAGAGAAGTAGTGCCTTCCTCAATCGCGCCAAGGCGATTGATCACGCCCGCCTGAAAGAGAAGCATTTCAGCCAGAGAAGTTTTGCCGCAACCGCCTGTGCCCACCAGGGCGTAGGTGCGTTGAGTTTCCAGATTGGACATGATCCTCTCCTGATATGAGTTTTCACACGGGGCAAGCCCCGATCCCTGTCAACCGATTTCCCCGCTCCCCAAAGGGTATGGGGAAGGCTTTTTATTCTTCCTTACGTTTTAGGTATAGGCCTTGCCCGCTGTCAAGGCAAAACCCGTATCATGGGGCAAAAGGAGGAGCGCCCCCGGCCTTTTGTTTGCAATCCGCCACGCCCGCAACTATACTCGGATGACAAACCCCGCTTTGCGGGGTTTTCCGGCCGAGATTGCTGATAACACGGGGCTTCCCCGTGCCCCGAAAGAATTTTTCATCAATCTGACGAACCCCCAACTGTGTATTTTCTGAACCGGACGCCGCATGACGAAAATCTTTCTGCTCTGCTTCGCCCTGCTCGCCGTAGTGTGGTGGGCAAGCCGCCGCTTCGGCCGCTCCGTGCCCGGCCTCAACGCCTATCTGGAAACAGAGGAAGCCCGCAGTGAACAGGAGGCAGCGGAGTTACTGCGCTCCAACCTGCACATGCCGCCCGCCGAGGCGCTGGCTCCGCTGCTGGCCGTGGCCCGCGACCTGTTTCCGGAAGGGCATTCCCCTGCCCTTCATATCACTCCCCCCCAAGGGCTGTTGCAAGCAGATGCGGCAACGCAACACGACAGAACAGCCATCCTCGCGCTGCGCCGCACGGACGGTACAGCTGAAGACCGCGATGCGGAGGAATGTGTTGTCATAATCTGGCGGACCGGACGCTGGCTCCTGCGCGGCCCGGACGCCAGGGAATGCGCCCTTGCCGATCTGGCCGCAGCCGCAAAAGAACTGGAAACCATGCTGCACGAATGCGCCGCCCGCCTGGCCGCGCCTCATGACGCGCCTGCCGCGTCGCCCTTGCGTGCATCCCCTGAACCATCCTTCCCGGCGGATCAATCCGCCTCGCGAGAACCCGCAATGACATCACTCTCTGCCCCCCCCTCCATCGTCATCATCGGCGGCGGCCTCGCAGGCTGCGAATGCGCGCTGACCCTCGCCGCTTCCGGCGTACCCTGCACCCTGTACGAACAGAAGCCGGCGGCCAACTCTCCGGCCCATGAATCCCCCCTGCTGGCGGAACTGGTCTGCTCCAATTCCTTCCGCTCCGACGACGCGGAAGGCTCCGGCGTGGGCCTGCTCAAGCGCGAAATGCGCGACCTCGGCAGTGCGATTATGGATGCGGCGGATCATTGTGCCGTCCCGGCGGGCAAGGCTCTGGCCGTGGATCGCGACAAATTCGCCGCGCGCGTCACCCGTATGGTGGAGGAATCCCCGCAGATCACCCTGATCCGTAAACAGATCCCTTCGCTGGACGCCCCGGAACTGGAGGGAAAAACCGTCGTCGTCGCTGCCGGGCCGCTGGCCTCGGACGATCTGGCCGCCTCGCTCATGGATGCCGCCGGAAGTGACCGGCTGTATTTCTACGACGCCATTGCGCCGATTGTCAGCGCCGACTCCGTAGACATGTCCGCAGCCTTTTTCGGCTCGCGCTACGGCAACGACGGTCAGGCGAAATACGACCTGAAGTGGCCCG
>CAJTSU010000111.1:3871-12077 GCA_910579055.1 uncultured Mailhella sp.
ACCCTCCGAGCCACAAGAATCCGACAAAGAAGCTTCCCCCGAAGAGAAGCCTGCCGAAGCGCTGTCGCGTGGCGACTATCTCAACTGCCCCATGACGAAGCCGGAATATGAGGCTTTTTACCGGGCATTGCTGGAGGCGGAAAAGGTGCCCGCGCACGAGTTCGAGAAGGAAATTCACTTCGAGGGCTGCATGCCTGTGGAAGCCCTGGCTGAACGCGGGGAAAAGACGCTGGTTTTCGGGCCGCTCAAGCCTGTGGGCTTCACCGACCCGCGCACGGGCCGCCGCCCCTGGGCATTGCTCCAGCTTCGCGCCGAAAACGCGGAAGGCACGGCCTACAATCTTGTGGGGTGCCAGACCAAAATGACCTATGGCGCGCAGGCCGAAGTGTTCCGCCTCATCCCCGGTCTGAAGAAGGCCGAATTTCTGCGTTTCGGCAGCATGCACCGCAATACTTACGTCAACGCTCCGGAATGCCTGAATGAAGACCTTTCTCTCAAGTCGCGCCCCCAGGTCTTTCTGGCCGGACAAATCACCGGCGTGGAGGGCTATGTGGAATCCGCCGCCTGTGGCCTGTGGCTGGGGCTGACCCTGGCGGCCCGCGCAGGGGCGCGAACTCCCCGATCCTCCGGCCACCACGGCCCTGGGCGCGCTCCTGCGTCACCTGCGCACGCCTGCCAGGCGCTTCCAGCCTTCCAACGTCCATTTCGGCCTCTTTCCCGATCTGGCGGAAAAGTCAAAGAAAAAGGCGCGCAAGGCGGTCATGGCCGAACGGGGGCGGGAAGACTTCAGAAAATGGCGGGAAGGCGGGGGGATATAAGTATTATTTTCGCTGTAGCAGAACAGTGTTGAACATATCCTTGACCGCCGGAGGCGCAAGCGAGCCGGCGGTGGATACATGCCTTGTCTCTGCTGTCGCCATTCGCAAGGCTCCTTCGTCGCCTGACGACTGCCGCTTGCCCGTGTGGAACACAGGTGCCGCCCGTGCCGTGGTAAAAATACACGTCTCGCGCAACGCCATCAACACAGTTCTACCGCTTGTATTAAAATCGCGCTCCTTTTATGCTTGATTGCAGACATGCATCCCAACAATACGACAGGAAGAAATCATGCGTATCCGGCCCGTGATTCTTTGCGGCGGCAGCGGCACAAGATTATGGCCCCTCTCGCGGACGAAATACCCCAAACAGTTTGTGGAACTGGACAAGGGGCATACCCTGTTTCGGGATACTCTGCGCCGCGCGGCGCAAGCCTCGCCGGGAGAAACGCCCTTTATCGTCTGCAACAAGGATCACCGCTTCTATGTCACGTCCTCCCTTGCGGCGGAAGACATGAAGGGCGGCATCATCCTTGAGCCGAAGCCGCGCGGAACCGCTCCGGCCATTGCGCTTGCCGCTCTGGCCGCGCGCGATGCTCTCTCTCCGCGGGAACAAGACGGGGATGACGTTCTGCTGCTGGTCATGCCTTCGGATCACGCCATTGACCGCCCCGAGCATTTCATTGAGAACGTCCGGCTCGCTGTTCCGCTGGCGGAAGCCGGCAAGCTCGTGACCTTCGGCGTCACGCCCACATTTCCGGCCACGGGCTTCGGCTATATCCGCACCGGAACGCCCGAAGGAAACGCCTTGCGCGTGGAGCGCTTCATTGAAAAACCGCAAGAAAAAGCGGCCCGCGCCATGCTGGAAGCGGGCGGCCACCTCTGGAACAGCGGCATGTTTCTGTTCCGGGCCGGAACCTGTCTTGCGGAACTGGCCGTGCACGCTCCGGCCGTGCTCGCCGCCTGCGAACGTGCCTGGGCGGAACAAATCCGCGATCTCGGTTTTGTCATTCCCGGCCCGTCCTTTCTGGAAGCGCCGGATATTTCCATCGACCACGCCGTCATGGAACATACGGATCGCGCCGTGGTCATGCCGCTTCAGCTGAGCTGGAACGATCTCGGATCGTGGGAATCCTTCTATGAGCTCGCGCCCAAGGATGACGCGGGCAACGCCATGACGGGCGACGTACTGGCCGAAGAAAGTTCCGGCTGTTACCTGCGCAGCGGCGGCCGCCTGATCGCCGCGCTCGGCGTGCATGACCTCTCCGTGGTGGAAACCAGAGACGCCGTGCTGGTGGCCTCCCGCGAAAAAACGCAGGATGTGCGGCGCATCGTGAAGAGGCTTCGCGACGCGGGCAGGCCGGAAAGCGAGGATCATCTCCGGGTGTTCCGCCCCTGGGGATATTACGAAACTCTGGTGACGGCGGAGCGCTTTCAGGTAAAACGCATTGTGGTGGAAGCGCGCCATGAAAACTCGCTCCAGATGCACTACCACCGGGCCGAACACTGGGTGGTGGTCAGCGGTACGGCGGAAATCGAAATTGACGGAGAAAAGCGCCTTTACACGGAAAACCAGTCGGCCTACATCCCCGTGGGGGCGAAACACCGGGTCAGAAATCCCGGCAACATCCCTCTGGTGTTTATTGAAGTGCAGTCCGGGGCGTACCTGGGCGAAGACGATATTGTAAGACTTGAAGACGATTACGGGAGGCAGGATGGAGCTCACAAGCTTTAAGGCCTATGACGTGCGCGGCAAGGTTCCCGCCGCGCTCAATGAGGATCTGGCGCGGCAAATCGGCGTGGCGTATGTGCACGAAACCGGAGCGCGCAACGTGGTCATCGGGCATGACGCCCGGCTTTCCGGCCCGGCGCTGTATGCGGCGCTGGCCGACGGACTGCGCGCCACAGGAGCCAGCGTCACCGGCATCGGCCTGTGCGGAACGGAAGAAATCTACCATGCGTCCTCTGCCTATGACTTTGACGGCGGCATCATGGTCACGGGCAGTCACAACCCGGCGGATGAAAACGGCATGAAGTTCGTGCGCAAAGGCGGTGTGCCCATCAGCAGCGATTCCGGCCTGTTCGCCATTCGCGATCGTATCGCCGCGGGGCTGGACATCCCCGCCGCACTCTCCGGTTCGTTCAAGGAGGCGAACTTCCGCGAGGATTACACCCGCCGCATGCTTTCCTTCATTGATCCCGGCGGCCTCAAGCCCTTCCGCATCGTGGCCGACGCGGGCAATGGCTGCGCCGGGCCGGCGCTCAAGGCGCTGGCTCCGCATCTGCCCTGTGAGCTGATCCTGCTCCACGGCGAACCGGACGGCACGTTTCCGCATGGTATCCCCAACCCTCTTCTGCCGGAAAAACGTGACTTCACGGCCAGCGCCGTGCGCGAAAACAGGGCGGATTTCGGCCTGGCCTGGGACGGCGACTTTGACCGCTGCTTCTTCTACGATGAAAACGGCCGCTTCATTGAAGGCTATTACCTGGTGGGCATGATGGCCGAGGCCCTGCTGGCCCGTCACCCCGGCGCAAAAATCGTGCATGACCCCCGCCTGGTATGGAATACACAGGAAATTGTGCTCGCGGCGGGCGGCATTCCGATAGAGTGCAAATCCGGCCATGCCTTTATCAAGGAGCGCATGCGCGCGGAAAATGCGCTGTACGGCGGGGAAATGAGCGCGCATCACTACTTCCGCGATTTCTCCTTCTGCGACTCCGGTATGCTGCCCTGGCTGCTGGTAGCCGAATTGCTTTCCCAATCCGGCAAAACCCTGGCCGAATGCCTCGACGCCCGGCTGGAAAAATTCCCGTGCAGCGGAGAAATCAACTCGACTGTGGATGATGTGAAGGCTGTTCTCGGCCGGGTGGAAGGGGAATACGCGAAGCAAAACCCCGCCATGAACAAAACTGACGGCCTGTCCATGGACTTCGGCGCGTGGCGCTTCAACCTGCGTGGCTCCAATACCGAGCCGGTGCTGCGGCTCAACGTGGAAACTCGCGGCAACAAGGCTCTGCTGGAAGAAAAGACGGCGGAACTGTTGAAGCTGATCCGGAAATAGACAAAAGGAAATGCTGAAGTCTGAGCGGGGGAGGGAGGCGCTTTTGAAAAAGCGTCTCCCTCCCCCGTACCCCCTCCTTCCGCAAAACTTGTTATCAGGGAACCATGTTTCAATCCACCGTCGCCCCATCCGCCGACTGACTCCGCAGCCGACGGATAGGGGGCGTACGGATTGCCCCTCCCTGAGAGGAGGGGTTATGAGAAAGGATTTCATCGGCTCCGCCGTTTTGTCAGCTACTCTTTTCCCCCTGAAGGGGGATGTCTCAAATCACAAAAGAATTTTTGATGAAAAAAGCCCTTATCACCGGCGTCACCGGACAGGACGGCTCCTATCTGGCCGAACTTCTGCTGGAAAAAGGCTATGAAGTTCACGGCATTGTGCGTCGCGCCTCCTCATCCAACACATCGCGCATCGATCATATCGCCGCCGACCCGGCAGCTGCGGATCGCTTCTTTCTGCACTACGGCGACCTCGCCGATTCCAGCGGCCTGATTGCTCTGGTTGGCGATATCGCCCCGGACGAGTTTTACAATCTTGCCGCACAGTCTCATGTCAAAGTGTCATGGGATTGCCCGGAATACACGGCGGACGCCGTTGCCAACGGCACACTGCGCCTTCTGGAAGCCATACGCCGCAACGGGCTGGAAACGACCACGAAATTCTATCAGGCTTCCACCTCCGAACTGTACGGACTCATCCAGGAGCCGATCCAGTCGGAGAAGACGCCCTTTTATCCCCGCTCTCCCTACGCCGTGGCCAAACTTTACGCCTACTGGATCTGCGTGAATTACCGGGAAAGCTTCGGCATGTTCGCGGCCAACGGTATTTTGTTCAACCACGAAAGCCCGCGCAGGGGAGAAAACTTCGTCACCCGCAAGATTACCCTTGCCGCCTCGCGCATCGCTCTCGGCCTGCAAAAAGAACTGCGCCTCGGCAACCTCGACGCCAAACGCGACTGGGGACACGCCAAGGATTATGTGGAAGGCATGTGGCGCATCCTTCAGCGGGAAAAGCCCGCCGACTATGTCCTGGCCACGGGCGTAACCACCTCCATCCGCGCTTTCTGCGAAATGGCCTTTGCGGAAGCAGGCATCATGCTGGAATGGCGTGGTTCAGGTGTGGAGGAACGCGGCGTGGACACGGCCACGGGGCGCGTGCTGGTTTCCGTGGATCCGCGTTTCTTCCGCCCGGCGGAAGTGGAGCTGCTGCTCGGCGACGCATCCAGAGCCAGAGAAGAACTGGGCTGGACGCCGCGCCATGATCTGGCCGCGCTGGTGCATGAAATGATGCAGGCGGATATGCGGCTCGCCCGCCGGGAAAAACTGCTTGCGGAAAACGGGTTTGCCGATCCCGCGCCGCGCGAATTCTGAGGTGCATGCCATGCCGGACAAGCACGCGAAAATCTATGTGGCCGGACATCGCGGACTGGTGGGTTCCGCCATTCTGCGCCGTCTGGAAAAAGGCGGTTACGACAACATCATTGTCCGCGGTTCACGCGAGCTGGATCTGATCGACCAGGCCGCCACAGAAGCATTCTTTGCAGCGGAAAAGCCGGAACAGGTCTACCTCTGCGCGGCGAAAGTCGGCGGCATCATGGCGAACAGCCGCTATCCCGCGGACTTTATCTATCGAAACCTGATGATCGGCACGAACGTCATCCATGCGGCCTGGAAGCACGGCGTAAAAAAGCTTCTGAACATGGGGTCTTCCTGCATTTACCCCCGCCTCGCGCCCCAGCCCATGCGCGAAGACGCCCTGCTCACTTCCGCGCTGGAGCCTACCAACGAAGGCTATGCCCTGGCCAAAATCGCGGCCATTAAACAATGCCGCTGCTATAACCAGCAGTACGGCACGAACTTTATTTCCGTCATGCCCACCAATCAATACGGCATTGGCGACAACTTCAACATGGAAACGGCCCACCTCCTGCCCATGACCCTGCGCCGCTTCCACCTCGCCAGGCTGCTGCATGAAAACAGCTTTGACGCCATCCGCGCTGATCTGCGCCGCTGTCCTCTCGGCTGGGGCCTGGATGAAAACGTGGACTTCTCCAGCGACGCCTCGCTGGAACAGGCGCTGAACGCCGTGGGCGCGTACCGCGATCACGTCGTCATGTGGGGAGACGGCTCCGCGCGCCGGGAACTCATGTGTTCCGACGACCTCGCGGATGCCTGCGTCTACCTCATGGAAAACAAAAGCGCCGCCGATATCGGAGAGTTCGTCAACATTACCGACGGCACGGATATCCTCCTGAGCGATCTGTTCGAGCTTGTCCGGGATATCGTGGGCTTTGCCGGACACATAGAATACGACGCCGCCAAGCCCAACGGCACCCCCCGCAAGCTCATGGATGCGACGAAAATTCGCGGGCTGGGATGGATGCCGAAGGTTGGTCTGGGGGAGGGGGTACGCGACTGTTACAGGCAGTATGATTCCAGAACAACGCCGTAGTGTTCCAGCTTGGAACATTAAGTTTTTCCCTGCCGGCGGACGGAAACATCGATCCGGTTGGTTTATTATTATTTCATATTCTGATAAACGTATATCCACATGTTAAGTCTGGTATTCCCTCATCCATGACGGTGGAGCAATATCCAATGAAAAAATTCAGGCATTTTTATGGGGAAATCCGCAAACAGTTCAGACGCTTTTGCAGAAAAATCATCATAGAGACAAGCGGATCGTTTTCAAATCTGAATCCAGAAAAGCAGACTTGTATTGTGGTCGCCCATGATTTATCCCAAACAGGGTGCCCCATCATGACATGGAATATGATAAAAATTCTTCATGAAAGATATAATGTTATTTCTATTGCATTAAAATATGGCCCTTTAGAAAGTGATTTTAAGTCAGTATCAGATGTATGTATTATTTTAAGCAAAATCTCTATAAGGCATGAAAAATGGGGATTGTTTCGCCTTAATCGAATACTTAAAAATGTACATATAGATTTTTCCATTGTTAATTCTATCAAATCACAAAAAATCCTTCCTTTATTTGTCAACCTTCATATCCCAAGTTTGCTCTTTATTCATGAGTTTGCCTATTATTTGTCAAAAGATGAACTGAGAAGCGGCTTCTTGCTCGCTTCTGAAGTCATATATTCCGCACAGGTTGTCCTTGACGCTTCGCTGCATAAACTGGGAATTTCCCATACTTTTCCGATTATCGCGCAGGGGAAATCAGAGTCTCCTAGCAAAAGTCAAACTGTGAGCCCCGACGAGCTCCAGCGCATCGAATGGTTAACACAACAAAAAACGGAACACGGGGAAACCATCATTCTTGCTGCGGGATTGATTCAGTACAGAAAGGGCGTTGATCTTTTCATCAGGGCCGCGGGAAGAATAAAAAAGGCGTTACCTGCCCAAAAAATCCGGTTTGTTTGGGCAGGCGAGCTTTCTCCTTTAAAAAAAGAAAACCTGTCCGGGCTCCTGGAATTTCAAATCGAGCAATTTGGTCTGAAGGACTGCTTCAACTTTATAGGGCACATTTCAGACATAGATAAAATCTATGCGCTTTCTGACATGTTACTTCTTACTTCCATTCTCGATCCTCTACCCGGCACGGTTATTGAGGCCATGTCGCATAAACTGCCGGTCATTTGCTTTGAGGGCTGTTCCGGCTTTCCGGAAATATTCAGAAATGCGGGGCTGAACGATCTATGCGTGGCCGAATACCTTGATGTTGAAGACATGGCGCAGAAGGCCGCCGCCCTCCTGACGAATCCCGTTTTATATGAGAATATCAGCAGTCAGATGTTCACTATAGCGCAGCATAACTTTGATATGCGGCGTTATGTCGATGACGTGCTGAATATGGTTCCACAGGTGAAAAAACGGCTGGAACAGGAAGAACAGACCATTGCCCGGCAGATAGAGGAGCATGGGACGAAGAATATTTCCTTTCTGGAACATATGAAAGCATTGCGGACTGCCCGGCTTGGCCTGGACTGGGAGGTATAACACAAGAAAAATTTCGCACTTTCTGAAGAGGTACGAAACTTTCCTTGTGTTACAGCACTATTCAGATTTGCCTACGATTTTAAACCAAACATAAAAACAATTTTACTCTTTATAACATTCCTAAGCTGTAGCGAACAAAACAGTCTCACCACTATGAAGAGTATAATGATTTAAAAATAATTTATACTCAGGCACAAAACTTTTAAGTAAAATTGGAATCTCCCATAGATCTTCTTTTCTGTGGTAAACACAAATTGCCAATTTGGGCTTAAATTTTTTAATGGTTTCTTGAGCTCCTTTTAGGGTAGGAATGGTAGTGTAAGGAAAGTTTCGCACATTTGGAAAATGGAGGTGGCTCCTCAAATCG
>CAJTSU010000112.1 GCA_910579055.1 uncultured Mailhella sp.
GCGCCAGAACATAGGATCCTGGCTGGAAGATACTTTCAATCACAAAACGCTCTAGTTTTGCAGGGTTTCTTGAACTCTTTTGAGCGTGTAACTTCTGTATTGTATCTCTGGATATGAATGAAATACAATACCGGCCTGCCGGGAAAAGCCCTCCGCCTCTCTGGTGGCATTCGCATCATTTGTGATAATTATAGTGTTCTTCCTGCCCCCTCGCAAAAACTCTTCATCCCCGCGTGGTCTTGAACGACGGCGTTTTTCAGGGGTTGCGCGAACGCCTTGCGCCGGGAAGCCGCTTGGCGTATTCTGCGCCATAACACGACACTCGCGGCAAATGACTATGCCGTGAAGCATTCCATGGGGGCATCATGAGCTTTCTGAAATCAAGTACCAGCTTCACTCGCTTTCGCATTGTGGATGAACTCCCGGCGGAGCTGTGGGCAACGGTTCCTGACAAACTGCGTCAATACGCATTTCAGGATATAGATGAAATTCCCGAAGAACGTTCTTTCGGCTGGGTTAACTTTGATGACATGCTGGATGCCTCCTGGAGGATCAGCCCTCCGGAAAAAGCGGAATATCTTACCTTTTCCCTGCGTCTGGATACCCGGCGCATCCCTCCCGCCGTGCTCAAGAAGCATACCAGGATAGCACTTCAGGAAGAAGAGCGGCGCATCAAGGAACAGGGAAAGAAATTTGTTGCACGGGAACGGAAAAAAGAAATAGCTGAACAGGTCAAACTGCGTCTGCGCAGCCGCTTTCTGCCCATTCCCGCTGAATTCCAGGTCGTGTGGAATACTCAGACTTCAAGAATCTACCTTGCGTCCACCCAGGGAAAGGTCATTGAATTGTTTCAGGAACAGTTCACGCGCACCTTCGATTTACATATCGAGCAGCTCCTGCCTTACGGGCTGGCCCTATCCCTTTTAGGCGACGATATTTCAGCGCGCCTGGACGAGGTAGAAGCCACGCGCTTCCTGTAATCCGCATATACCCAAAGGACGACAACATCATGGCTGACGCCTCGTATATCGGCGAAAATACGGATCTTGTGCTGGGACAGGATTTTCTGACCTGGCTGTGGTACAAAAGTGAAACTTCAAACGGCCTGTTCAGGATGAGCGGCGGTTCGGCAAAAGCGGGAGAACCTTTTACCCTGAACATGGAACAGCGTGTTGTGGTGCGCGGCGGCGAAGGAGACAACAAGGAAACAGCGTCTGTTTCCGGTTCCCTCTCTCCCCTGCGGGAAGCCCGGCTGGGGCTGCTGACCGGCAAGCTGGTGGTACGGGCTCTTGCCCGGCTGGAAAAAGACGGAATGAGCTGGCAGGTCACGCTCAAGGCGGACGATTTCAGCATCGGCTCTCTACGCACTCCACAAGTGGCCAAAAATGAGGAAGGCGACGATCCTGACGCCCTTTTTCTGGAAAAGATGTACCTTATTGAAAGCTGCCTGGATATGCTGGACGATGTGTACCGCCAGTTCCTGTCCGTGCGGCTCGACCAGGCCTTTTGGGCCCGGGAAGTGCAGGAAGTCGCGGTATGGATGCATCACGACATCACTCAAGGCGCGATGTAGGTGTGACGCGCGAGGCCGGAGCCATGTCCGCTCTTTTTGTCCGCCTGTTGCGCAAGCTTGTGTGGATGCTGATCGTGTTATGGGGAATCACCATCATCAGTTTCGCGGTCATTCATCTCGCACCAGGTTCGCCCACCGACATGCAGACCAGTCTCAACCCGCTGGCGGGGGAACTTGTGCGCGCACGGCTGGACGCGCTCTACGGGCTTGACCGCCCTCTTCTGACTCAATACATCGACTGGATCACGCGGCTGGCTCATTTTGATTTCGGCATCTCACTGTCCAGCGACGCGCGCCCTGTCATTGACAAAATCATGGAGCGTTTGCCGCTTACTGTGGGCATGAATGTAGCGTCCCTGATCCTCACGCTGCTCATCGCTCTACCCGTAGGCATTGTCTCCGCCGTCAAACAGGGAACCTGGCTCGACAAGACATTGACCGTGCTTGTTTTCCTCGGTTTTGCCATGCCCGGTTTCTGGCTGGCTCTGCTGCTCATGCTGTACTTCGGTATAGATCTCGGCGTACTTCCGTTGTCCGGCCTGACCTCCATGAATTATGCACAGCTCAGCCCGATAGGCAAGGCGCTTGATGTGACATGGCATCTGGTGCTGCCGATTACCGTGGGAACTGTAGGCGGTATCGCCGGAACGTCGCGTTTTTTACGTTCTTCCATGCTGGAAGTGCTGCGTCAGGACTACATTCTCACAGCGCGAGCCAAAGGCTTACCCATGGGCAAAGTCATTGTCCGCCATGCATTGCGCAACGCTCTTCTCCCTGTGATCACCATGCTCGGCCTTTCTGTCCCCGGCTTGATCGGCGGTAGTGTAATTATTGAAACCATCTTCGCTCTGCCCGGTTTGGGGCAGCTTTTCTATGGCGCAGTCATGGCGCGGGATTATCCTTTAATTATGGGAAATCTGGTTTTCGGCGCAGTTCTCACCCTGCTCGGCAACATGTTGGCCGATATCGGTTATGGATTGGCTGATCCGCGTATCCGTAGCGGCGCACGCGCCTCATCGGAGGCTTCATGAAATCGTTTTTCAAAAGACGGAGCCTCCTGCTTCCCGGGCTTGTCATTGTCCTGGGCATGAGTTTGCTTGCTTTACTTGCCCCCTGCCTGGCACCCTACGATCCCGACGTGTCACATCTGGATTTTATTTTACAGGCTCCCAATGCCGCCTTCCCGCTGGGCACGGATGAGCTGGGCAGAGACATTCTCTCCCGCATGTTATACGGCGCTCGGGTATCGTTATGGGTAGGCTTTGTGGCTGTGGGCATATCCTCGGGCATAGGCATTATTCTGGGCCTGTCGGCAGGATATTTCAGAGGCTTGACGGATGAAATCATCATGCGCGGCGTGGATATCATGCTGTGCTTTCCTTCCTTCTTTCTCATTCTGGCCGTTATTGCCTTCCTTGACCCCAACCTGAACAATATCATGGTTGTTATCGGCTTCACGTCCTGGATGGGCGTAGCTCGCCTGGTTCGCGCCGAAACGCTGTCTCTGCGCGAACGTGATTTTGTAGCAGCAGCAAGAGTCGCTGGTGCGCCTGCCTGGCGTATCCTGCTGGTACATATTTTGCCCAACGCTATGGCCCCGGTGCTGGTTTCCGCCACACTGGGAATCGCAGGCGCCATTCTGGTGGAGTCTTCCCTGAGCTTTCTCGGGCTTGGCATACAGCCGCCCACGGCAAGCTGGGGCAACATGTTGATGGAAGGAAAAAATGTTCTGGAAATCGCTCCGTGGCTTTCCCTTTATCCCGGCCTTGCCATTCTGATCACAGTGCTTGGCTATAACCTTCTCGGAGAGAGCCTGCGGGATCTCCTCGACCCGCGTTTGAAAAGACGTTAACCTGAAGATTCGGCAACCAGACCGGAGGAAGCGGGCAAAGGTAACGGCATGCTTGAATATTTACGAATACGAAACCTCGCGCTCATTGAGGATATGGAGCTTGAATTCTCTCCCGGCATGAATGCTTTGACGGGGGAAACAGGCGCGGGGAAAAGCTTTATTCTCAAGGCGATCAATTTTGTACTCGGAGAAAAGCTGGATGCTGAAATGATTCGGCCCGGCCGGGACAAAGCCCAGGTTGAAGCCTTGTTCTCCGGGCCCGCGGGAGAAGTCATCCTACGGCGCGAGCTGCTTGCCGGCACGGGGCGTAGCCGTTTTTTTCTCAACGGCGATTTGAGTTCGCAGGACGTGATTCGAGCCATGCGCCCGTCCCTGGTGCTCCATGCCGGCCAACATGGCCAGCAGAGGCTTTTGCAACCAGCGTATCAGGCCCAATTGGTTGACGCATTTTTGGCAGATCCCTCCCTCCCTCATCGCAAGGACGTCGCATTAAAGGCCCTGAAAGGCGCGGCGGAAGAATTGCGCGTAATGAAGGAGCGTATTCGCGAACTGGAAGATCGTCGCGAACTGCTGGAAATGCAGCAGAAGGAAATTGAAAAGGTCGCCCCGCAGGATGGCGAGGAAGAAAAACTGGAAGCCATGAAACTGAAGGTTCGAGCTGTCGAACAGATACGCGGGCATTACGAGCGCGGCCTGGAAATCATGCGCGGCGCGGAAGGCTCCGGCCTGCTGGATCTGCTCGGGCAGCTCGGACGTTTATTGGAGCAGTTGAGCGGCGAACTTCACACTGAAGGAGACGCCGCAGATTTGCGGGCCGCGCGGGATGCCGTGCTCAACTTCAGAGAAGAAGCCACGGAATTGGAACGCAGGTTCAGAACTGTCCCTTCCGCAGGAGAAGATTCCGATGCCGACGAGCCCGTACTTGACCCCGAGGCAATCGAATCGCGTCTCTATGCCCTGGCCCAGCTCAAAAGAAAATTGCGGCGAACCCTGCCGGAAATCCTCTCCTTGAAAAAGGAAATCGCGAAGAATCTTTCTTTCCTGGATGCCTCTGCCCTGGATCGGCATCGCCAGGAAAAACATGTTCTTGAGGCGGCTGTAAAACTTCATGAAGAACTTGAACTATGCAATGCAGCGCGACAGCAAGCGGCAGAACTTTTTTGCCGCGCACTGGAAAGAGAACTCGCCGGACTCGGCTTTTCCGAGCGCGTGCATGTGGAGCCGGAACTCACGGAACATGAACTTTGGCCTGCAATGAAAAACGTGCCCCCCTGCATTGAGCAGAGAGTACGCCTGATGTGGGCTCCCAATCCGGGCCAACCCGCCCAGCCGCTTGACCGTATTGCCTCGGGCGGAGAACTTTCCCGCTTTTTGCTGGCCGTGGTCAGTCTTCAGGCTCAGGGCGAAGATGCCACGCTTATTTTTGACGAAGTCGACGCCGGTGTGGGAGGCATGACGCTGAACCGGGTGGCGGACAGGCTGGCCGAACTTTCCGCCCGTCGGCAAATGCTTATCATTACGCATTGGCCACAGCTAGCTGCAAGAGCGGAGCGGCATTTCAGAGTGACGAAAGAAGAAATGGGCGATGAAACGTTCACCAGGTGTGAAATGTTGGGCGCTGACGCGCGCGAGGCCGAGCTGGCTCGTATGTCCGGACGGGAAGAAGGCGTTCAATCATGATGATACGGCATATTGCGCAACAGCGACTCCGCACGGTACAATTGTTCCAGCAGAACGACACGCGCCAGTTCATGCGGCAGAGTCTGCGGCCCGAAGGATATCAGATGCTTAGCTTTGGTGCGTACAACTTCCGCCAGACCAAACGGCCCGCCCAAAATAAAGCAAGGGCGTCGGTTGGCGTCGCGCGACAGGTCTCCAAAAAAACGGGAAAAGTCGCGCGAGGTCATGCTGCGCCCTTTTTCATCAAGACAAACAATAATATCCCTTTCGCCGAGCGCATTCAGAATGCGTCGTCCCTCTTCCTCTTTCTTGCGCTCCACCGGCAAGGCGGCCTCGGCGTCTTTTATGATGCTTTCCGTCACGGCCCGCCAGCGGCTCAGACGTTCCATATAGTGGGCGGCAGCATCCCGCCAGAATGCGGCGCGAGGTCTTCCTACCGAAATAATATGCACGGGCTTGAGGCTCATGCCGGAAGGCTACGCCATAGCTCTTGTCATGGCAAGCACAAGGAGACAAGTTGATGAATCAGAACGCTACGCCCTGTCCCGAAACAGCGAACCTGCTGTTGCAGCAGGCGGCGGATATCCTGCGTGGAGGCGGCCTGATCGTCTATCCGACGGAAACTTTTTTCGGTATCGGTTGCCGTTACGATAACGAGGAAGCTATTTCCCGCGTATTTCGCGGCAAAAGACGTCTCCTTGCCATGCCTCTGCCGCTCATTGTGGCGGATTTTGAACAAGTAGAATCCGTAGCCAGCCCCGCGCCCGAACTTTGGGATGATGTTGTCGATCTGTCCTCCCGATTCTGGCCCGGCCCGCTCACGCTTGTTTTATCCGCTCGTCGACATATTTCTCCCCTGTTGACGGGCGGTTCGGGCAATATTGCCATCCGGATCAGCGCGCATCCTGTAGCGCGCGAACTCGCCGCTCTGACAGCTTGTCCGTTGGTATCCAGCAGTGCAAACATCAGCGGCCGGCCGGCAGTCACCGAGGCAGCCGATCTGAATCAGGAACTTGTCGGCTCGGTCGACATGGTGCTCGACCTGCCGCCTCGTCCGATGGGAGGCAAAGCATCTACCATCATACGCCCTTTGGGCGGGCGAAAACTGAGCCTGTTGCGAGCTGGCGCTTTGGAATCCGAACGCCTCTCTGGGGCGGGATATCGCCTGGAGCTGTTGGACTCTGAGCAGGGTTAACCTCCCTGCAAGGGCACGCTTCCTTGTCTACCGCTTGTCAAGCTTGCAAATGCAGGCCAGGAACACGGTGTTTTGGCCTCGTATGGTTTTAAAATCAAAAACTGTTCCGGGGGGAAATATGAACCCTGTTCTTTGCCCTGAATGTGGCGCGATAGTCAGTGCATATCGCAACCCTTTTCCCACGGCCGACGTTATTATTTATGACCCCAAGCTTGGTATTGTTCTCGTCCGGCGCGGGCATGAACCTTTGGGCATGGCTCTTCCCGGCGGTTTTGTGGAAGAAGGGGAAAGTGTCGAACATGCTGCGGTTCGAGAAATGAAAGAAGAAACCGGCCTTGACGTGATTCTCGACGGCATTATTGGCGTTTATTCTGCCCCGGGTCGAGATCCTCGCTTCCACACCATGACAGTGACCTTTGCCGGGCACACAGATCACCCGGAACAGCTCAAGGCTGGAGACGATGCCGCAGCAGCCGCATTCTACCCGCTGAATGCCCTTCCTTCGCCGCTATGCTTTGATCACGCCAGAGCAATTGATGATTTTAAACAGCATTTG
Source organism: uncultured Mailhella sp. (assembly GCA_910579055.1). GTDB lineage: Bacteria > Desulfobacterota > Desulfovibrionia > Desulfovibrionales > Desulfovibrionaceae > Mailhella. The sequence continues at coordinate 6,857 of CAJTSU010000112.1, forward strand.
GGGGGCAAACGGCCGCTATTACCCTGCGCGGAACCTTTTTGAAAAGAAAGCGGAGATGAGCCTCGTCTTGCCCTGGTATTATCTAAGCTCGCCTCGCCGAAAGCGTGGTTTCGGCGAGCGAACCCGGCTATGCCGCCGCGTCAAGCCTGCGCCTGAAGGCTCGTACTCCGAAACCTTTCCTGCTGCGGAAGACGAGAGCTTCAGTTTTTACCCCCCAAGGCCTGATGAATAATCTCTGATTTGCTTCAGGTCTAGAGAAAGTCTTGAGTTTTTTGAAAAATGCGTGTAAAGGCAAGGGAAATTGTTTCATCAAAAGTTCCTTTAAGGTTTGAAGCCTCCCTCTTCAGAGGAGAAGGGGATTACGAGAACGGCAAAGCCGATGAACTCCGTTTTATACGTCCCTCCTTCCCTAGGTAGGAAACTCTGCACGACACATCTCCGTCGTGCTGCGGAGTCAGTCGGCGGATGGAGCTGACTGTAGATTGAAACATGAAAATGCAGCAGACGTAGACGACTTGCTCAAACAAGGAAAGCCGCATGCCCCAGGTAGCCGCGCGCATCAATGACGAACAGGAAAAATGGCTGAAAGACTACTTCCGCACCAAAAGTGCAGGTGCGGAATTTATCCTGCCGTGGGCGGTTGATACCTTTTTCCGTGCTATATCCTCGCTGAAAAACATGTTTACCCCTTCCGAACTCAAAACCATTGTGGAATCCTATAAAGACACCCGCCTTGCACCGGAAAGCACCCGCCTTTCCTACCTCCTGCTCCGTGTGTTCGACGCATGTGACATGAGCAACCTGCATGTCAAGCATGGGGCAAGCCGTTCAAGCCTGGAAACAAAACTGAAAAGATTGGATGACACGCAGGCGACAGCTCTAATGGTGTGGGCGTCCGCATTCTGGGTCAGCCGCAATTGTTCGGCGGAAAGTCTTGATGAATATATCAAGGCTTACTAACATTCCGTAACATAAATTATTCCAGAATATGGAGCATTTCTCCATCGAAATGCTCCACGGATTCAAGCAGGGTGAGACTCATCTTTGCTCTCTTTATCCGTAAGACGTTGACTATGACAGGAGTCGTGGCAATTTACCTGCGGCATGAAATTTCGGCGGAAACCTTCGATCCAGAACATCGTACCCAGGGCAGATATGATTTCAATGTTAAGCTGCTCTCCCCCAATATCTTTCTCTTTTGCAGGGCGTCCGCTAAAGCCGACGCCTTTTTTTATACCGAAATGCAGCATAGGAGTATAACATGGCCTATTCCCGCAATAAAATATTTTTCAGCATCAGTACTGTGGTCATGTTTTGTTTGGCACTTTATGTTGCACAGCGCTTGCTGTGGAATGCCCATCTTTCTTCTTGGCTCAAGATTATATTTTGCCTGTTGATTTTCGGACTATCGCAATCAATTTCCATCATGCGTCTGTTGGTAACCCGAGCGGCAGGCCTTCCTTTTTACTGGATGCGGGTCGGCGGTTACGCATCCTCCCTGTTTCTCCTGCTGGGGTCATTGACTTTTTTGCGGGACTGTATCCTTATCCTGTTACATGTTTTCAGCGCACTCTTTTCTCTGAACTGGACTGCTGACGCAGCATTGGCACTCACAAGCGGGAAGGCAACTGTTCTGCTGGTATCCATCAGTGCTCTTGGAGCGGGAGCAGGTATGTGGATGGCCTTACGCGTGCCCCATGTAATGCGGCGGGAGCTTGTGTTGAAAAATGTTCCACCCGCACTGGATGGTCTGCGAGTCGTCCAGCTCAGCGATTTGCACATAGGTTCAACCTACAAAGCCTCCTGGCTGGAAAAAGTGGTGGAAAAAAGCAATACGCTTGATCCTGATCTGGTATTGATCACTGGCGATCTCGTAGACAATACGCCAGCTGTTCTGGCCGAGGACATGCGTCTTTTGACCAGATTGCACGCTCGTCTCGGCGTGCTCATTGCCGTGGGCAATCACGAATACTATGCAGGACTCATGCCATGGGTTGAAACCTGGAGGAAGATGGGGCTGGATGTCCTGCTCAATCAATGGAAAGCATTTGAGCTGAATGGCGAAAATATCATCATAGCGGGGGTGGCCGATGCAAGCGCCCAAAAATATCCAGGCCTGCTTCTGCCTGACGCGCAGGCCGCCCGGGCGGGAGCGCCAGAAGGTTTAAGCATCCTTATGGCACATCAACCGTGTACAGCGGCGGAGCATGCCAAGCTGGGATATGATCTTCAACTGTCTGGACACACCCACGGCGGCCAGTATGTTTTTCTGTTTCCCCTGGTTTCTTTTCTCAACAATGGATTTCGATCCGGGCTTTATGATGTGGGCGCAATGAAGCTTCATGTCAGCCCCGGCACAGGGCTATGGGGCTATGTCCCCATACGCGCAGGGTCTCCCTCAGAAATTTCTTTGCTTGTCCTGCACACGGCAACGAAATATCCCGATCAGGGAGCCAGGTGACGGAACGCACGCCACTGTCACAGCAGGATCGGGAAGGCGCCGACCCTGCCAATGGAAAAACCGCTCAGAGTATCCACAAACTCCAAGATTGCATATGATTGGAATCCACGTCGGAGCAGCCACAAGTGCGTTGCGGCTGCTCCGGATATCGGGCATCACGTCGCGTTCTGCGTCACTGGCGAACAGCGTCTTACGCCCCGATATACAGATGTATGTTTCAATCCACAGTCGTCCCATCCGCCGACTGACTCCGCAGCCGACGGATAGGGGGCGTGCGGATTGCCCCTCCCTGAAGGGAGGGGGTACGGAAAAGGATTTCATCGGCTTCGCCGTCTTGTCAACTACTCTTTTCCCCCCTGCAGGGGAGGTCTCAAACCACAAAGGAATTTTTGATGAACCTCGCCTCAACCAACGCGGGGAACAGTTTCAACGTGAATTGAACCAGTATGTATTCATTCAGCGAGTCAGCTTGCGGAATTTCATCCGATGCGGTTGCTCGGCTTCCTTGCCGAGACGCTTGCGGCGGTCTTCCTCATAATCGCTGTAATTTCCTTCCACAAAGCATACCGCTCCTTCATCTTCAAAGGCCAGAATATGCGTTGCGATACGATCAAGGAACCAGCGGTCATGGCTGACCACGAGCACGCATCCGGCAAAGTTTTCCAGTGCGTCTTCAAGAGCGCGCATGGTGTTGACGTCGATGTCATTGGTGGGTTCGTCGAGCAGCAGAACATTTGCGCCGGATTTAAGCATGCGAGCCAGATGGAGGCGGTTGCGTTCCCCGCCGGAGAGCACATCCACCTTTTTCTGCTGATCCGCGCCAAGAAAATTAAAGCGCGAACAATAGGCGCGGGCGTTGATCTCTCTGCCTCCCAACTTGATGATATCACGCCCTTCACTCAGGATTTCATAGACACTTTTGCCCGGAGTAAGAGAATCCCGCCCCTGATCCACATAGGCGAACTTGACAGTCTCACCAATTTTCAGTGTGCCGCTGTCCGGCTGCTCCAAACCGACAAGCATCTTGAACAACGTGGACTTGCCTGCACCGTTGGGGCCGACAATCCCGATAATGGCACCAGGCTGCACAATGAAGTTAACCTTCTCCAGGAGAACCCTGTCACCCAAGCTTTTGCTTAGCTCCTGAGCTTCGATGACCGTTTTACCCAGTCTGGGCCCCGGCGGAATATAAATTTCCAAATCCGGGGCAAGCCGTTCACTTTCATGGCTTAACATGGCCTCATAGGCGTTGATGCGAGCCTTGCCCTTGGCATGTCGACCTTTGGCCGACATATGAATCCATTCAAGTTCACGGGCCAGGGTTTTCTGGCGTTCATGATCCGCCTTTTCTTCCTGGGCAAGGCGTTTCTGCTTCTGATCCAGCCAGGAAGAATAGTTGCCCTTCCAGGGGATACCTCTCCCGCGGTCAAGCTCAAGTATCCAGCCTGCCACATTATCCAGAAAATAACGATCGTGAGTGACGGCAATGACTGTGCCGGGAAAATGCTGAAGGTAACGCTCCAGCCAAGCCACGGATTCTGCATCCAGATGGTTTGTGGGTTCGTCAAGCAACAAGATATCGGGATTGCTGAGTAAAAGACGGCAGAGAGCTACCCGGCGTCGCTCCCCTCCTGAAATGACGGAAACCGACGTGTCCGAAGGCGGGCAGCGCAAAGCCTCCATGGCCATTTCAAGTCGGGAATCAAGATCCCAGGCATTGGCCGCGTCCATGCGTTCCTGCACTTTACCCTGCCGTTCGATGAGTGCGTCCATCTCGTCCGCTTCCATCGGTTCGGCAAACTTTTCGTTGATTTCGTTGTATTCCTTGACCAGGTCGACGAGCTCCCGCACACCTTCCTCGACGACTTCCCGCACGGTACGTGTTTCATCGACGAGGGGTTCCTGTTCAAGATAACCTATGCTGTATCCGGGGGCGACGACAACTTCGCCGTCAAAGGCATGATCCACTCCGGCCATAATTTTGAGCAGGGATGATTTCCCCGCCCCATTAAGACCGAGAACCCCGATTTTTGCGCCATAGAAATACCCCAGAGAAATATCCTTGAGCACTTCTTTTTGTCCGTGACGCTTGGTCACCCTGTTCATGGAGTAAATAACTTTTTCCGCTTCGTTGCTCATGCTTGCGCGTGCGCTCCTTTTACTTAAATAGGTTTTTAATTGTTGCAGATGTGAGTCTTTTTGTCCAGCAGCGAAAATACCGGGCCACGGAAATCAATTTTTACCCAACACCTCAGAAATATAGGAATTATCGAGCAA
>CAJTSU010000113.1:0-8396 GCA_910579055.1 uncultured Mailhella sp.
ACACGGCTTTCGACGTCATCAATGTCGGCGACTGCGTGGAAGCTTCCACCATTGTTCATGCGGTACACACGGGCTTTGACGCCGGACTGACGCTGTAGCGCCGGAAAGCGCATGTTTTGCTCCTGCACGAGCGGAAACATTCGTTGCCGCAAAGGCAGCCCGTGTTCCACACGGGCAAAAAGCAGCATGTATCCACGGATGGCTCGCTTACGCCTTTGTGCGGCTTTGCCGCACAAAGGCTCCGCTCCGCGAAACATTGCTTCCGCTCCTCGCCCCCAAAGATGCCGCATTACCATGCGGCGGGGGGGCGTCATCTCTGCTCTCGATGCCCGTAAGCCTCGCGCTGCTCGGCAACGGGCACGACCCCTGCGGGGCCGCCATTCGGTCGGCCTCCATACGCGCTAACGCGCGTGCCTCCGGCGGTCAAGGAGTTTTGCTACACTATAACATCACAAAGGAACATATTCATGATTCCCGCGTACATCAAAAAATATCCGAAAATGTTTGAGCCTCTGACCATCCGGCGCGGACGGAACGAATTCGTCTTCAACAACCGCGTGATGATGGCCCCCGTGGGCATCTGCGCCACCGGCGGAGGCGCGGACAACGGCCGCATCAACGCCTTCGGCGTGGACTACTGGACGGGCATCATCCGGGGCGGCTTCTCTGCCGTCACCCTGCCCATGGAAGTGCCGGACAACGGCAGCCACGAAGGGGTTTTCAACATGAACCCCAAAGAATTCAACTATATGAACATGCATCTGTTGCAGCGTTCGGTTCATGCCTACAACGGCAAAACCTTCGCGGAACTGATCCACGGCGGGCGCTGCATGATCCGGCCCGACATTCCGCTGATCGGGGCCAGCGACTCGGAATATCAGGGCCGCCACGTCAAGGGCATGGATGCCGGGGACATGGAAGAGGTCATCGCCATGTGCGTGGAGTTCGCCCACCAGGCCAGACGATCCGGCTTTGACGGCGTGATGATGCACTTTGCGCACGGTTGGCTGTTCCACGATTTCCTCTCCCCGCTCAGCAACACGCGCACGGACGAATTCGGCGGCTGCGTGGAAAATCGCTGTCGCTTCCCGCTCATGGCGCTCAAAGCGGTACGCGAGGTACTCGGCGACGACCTGCTGATCGAGCTGCGGCTGAACGGCAATGACGAAATGGAAGGCGGCATCACGCCGGAAGACGCGGCCCGGCAGGTTCTCATCTTTCAGGATTACGCCGACATGATCCATATTACCTGTTCCACGCGCCTGGACGTGACCAGCCGCCCGCGCATGACGCCAACCAGCTTCTTTCCCACCGAACACAACGCCTATGCCAGCCAAATTGTCAAAAATACCCCCGGCGTGCGCATACCCATCGGCACGGTGGGCGCTGTGGGAAATCCGGAAAGAGCCGAAAAGCTGCTGGAAGACGGAAAGGCTGACTATGTGCTGATCGCGCGTGCCGCCATTGCCGACAATGAATGGGTCAGAAAGGTGAAGGAAGGCCGTGAAGAAGATATCCGCCCCTGTCTGCGCTGCAACATGTGTCTGGATCACGGACGCAGAAAGTCCAGAATTCAGGGCAAGGAACTGGTCATGGCCTCTGAAGTCAGCTTTGACCGCATGTGCGCCGTGAACCCCCTCTCCATGCAGGGCGCGGTCAAGAAAAGATTCCCCGCCCCGGAACGCAGAAAGAAAATCGTCGTCGTGGGCGGCGGCGTGGCAGGCATGAACGCCGCCCTGAGCGCCGCGCAAAGAGGGCATGAGGTTGTCCTGTACGAAAAGAGTTCCTGCCTCGGCGGCCAGGCGCTCCTTTCCGATGGCATGTGGTTCAAGAAGGAAATGAAGGCCTACCACGAATGGCTGGAACGCCAGGTGCGCGGCAACGACAACATCTTTGTCCTCACCAATGCCGAGGCCACGCCGGAGCTGGTTTCGGACATCAATCCCGACGCCACCATCGTCGCGGTGGGCGCGAAACAGATTGTTCCCTCCATTCCCGGCATCGAGAAGGCCGTGATGGCCTTTGACGTGTTCGGCAATGAGGACAAAATCGGCAAGAAGATTGTCATCATCGGCGGCGGGGATATTGGCTGCGAGCTGTCCATTCATCTGAGCGAGCGCGGGCATGAATGCACCGTGGTGGAGCTGACCCACTTTCAGGCGGGCAACGCCGAACTGTGTCTGCGCATGTCCATTCTTCAATTCATGGAAAAGGAACACGTCACCACGCTGCTGGACACCAGAGCCACGGAAATCACGGACTCCGGCGTGCATGTGGAAACGGAGGAAGGGAAGAAATTCCTGCCCGCCGATACGGTCATTGTCAGCGTGGGCACCACCCCGCTGGCCGAGGAGCGCGACCGCTTCAGGCATGTGTCCTTTGACGTGATCAACGTCGGCGACTGCAAAAAGGCCTCCAACATGCAGCACGCCGTTGAAACAGGCTTTGACGCGGGGATTATCCTGTAAAAAGTACCAAAACATCGCTATGGGGACGGAAGGCTGACCTCCTTCCGCCTCAGAGCGCTGATAAGCCGGGGCGCTGCTCCGTGCCCCGCCGGGGGAGATTATCTCCCCCGGCTCCTCCTCATGATAACACCGTGCCATAATGGAGAGGGCGGAACGTGTTACGCCCGCGTTGCTCACTGTTTCCCCAAGCCGCTCTGCGTCCAAGAGAAGACAGAGGCAAAGGGAGTTCCCTCAAAGAGTTTTCAGCCCCCCTGGCCTTCTTAAAGGCAATGCTATACATTGATCAACACGGGGAGAATATTTAAGGCTCTCGTATCGCGTGGTGTTGAGACTGACCTTGACCGCCGGAGGCACACGCGTCAGCGCGCAGGGAGCGACGCCGCCCGTGCCGCAGTAAACATGCTCGTCCCGTACAGCGCCATCAATATGGTGCTGTATGTATAGTTAAAAAAGGGATCTTCGGGGAGGAAAAGCGTGGCAACGACAAAACATATCGTGGTGATTACCGGCAGCCCGCGCAGAAACGGCAACAGCTTTGCCATGGCCAGGGCATTTACCGACGCCTGCGAGGTGAAGGGACATTCCGTCACCCGCTTTGACGCGGCGTTCATGAACGTAAGGGGCTGCATGGCCTGCGAACGCTGTTATGAAAAGAGCGATCAGGCCTGCATTTTCAACGACGACTTCAACACCATCGCCCGTGCGGTGGAAACCGCCGATCTCGTCGTTCTTGCCTGCCCCGTGTACTGGTACAGCTTTCCGGCCCAGATCAAGGCGGTGCTGGACAAATTCTTCTCCTTCTACATGCGCGGCAAACAAAGCGATATCATGAAGGGCAAACAATGCGCGCTGCTTTCCTGTCTGGAAGAAACCGACGTGGAAATCGGAAACGAATCCGTGCGCGCGCCCTACCTGCGGGCAATCGAGCTTCTGGGATGGAACTCCATCGGGGAAGTCATCGTCCCCGGCGTGTACGAGGCGGGCGCGATTAAATCCACTGACGGCGAAGAACGCGCCGCCCGCCTTGTGGAATTGATCTAAGCGTTTTGTGTGTGAAAATCTCTGCTGGCCAGAACCCCATGTTCCGGCCCGCAGGTTTCACGCATGAAACGGAGTTTGCTCTTCTGTTCTTGCCACCCATCGGGCGGGCACACCGCAACCGGTTGATCACAAATTCCTTTGTGGTTTAAGACCTCCCCCTTGAGAGGGAAACGAGTAGTTGACAAGACGGCGAAGCCGATGAAATCCTTTTCCGTAAGCCCTCCCTTCATGGCGGGCCAATCCGCACGACCCCTATCCGTCGGCTGCGGAGTCAGTCGACGGATGGGGCGACTGTGGATTGAAACATTTCTGCACCTTTCAAAGCCGCTTTGACGGCGCAACCCCGCACCTTGCGGGGGGTGTCATCAGTCTGGGCGACGCATCCGCGTCGCCTTTTTGTCTATCGAAAACCTCCCGCTAGGCGGGAGGTTCTAAAAATCTTATAGCTTTGGGCCAGTTAGTAAAACTCCTTTTGATTTGTCAGCATTGACCCGCGGTCTGGCAACTGCGGCCCCTAACAAATCAAAAGGAGGTCGTTATGAACGACAACAAGAGTTTATCGCACACGAAATGGAACTGTAAATACCATATAGTTTTTGCCCCCAAATATCGACGACAAGTGTTTTATGGTGAAAAGAAACGTCAAGTTGGTGAAATATTAAGAAAACTATGTGAATGGAAAGGGGTAAATATTATTGAGGCGGAATGTTGTCCCGATCACATCCATATGTTACTTGAGATACCACCTAAGATGAGCGTTTCGAGTTTTATGGGGTACTTGAAAGGGAAAAGCAGCCTGATGATATATGAGCAATTTGGGGATTTGAAATTCAAATACCGCAATCGAGAGTTTTGGTGCCGTGGCTATTATGTGGATACGGTAGGCAAAAATAAGAATAAAATCCAAGAATATATTAAGAAACAATTGGATGAAGATAAATTGAGTACGCAGTTATCGTTCCCATACCCAGGTAGCCCGTTTACGGGCGGCAAGTAGCAGAAATGCAGATGCCAGATCGTACATGCGCCTAGTTGGGCGCAGCTGGTAGGAGAGCCTTACAGGCGCATATGAAGAACCACCGGCTACGCCGGTGGGTTCCTTTTAGTGCCTCCGTCCCTATTCCCGGCAATACCAGACAGTCAGCCCGCAGCTCTTTCGCGCATCCTGCCGAAGAAATGCTCCCGGACTCATGAGAACTGAATCTTGCCGCAAGGTTCCCTATCCGATGCCCTCGCAACTCTTTCGTGGCGTTGAGGCTTCAGAAAGATTTTACTCTTTTCTCTCCGAGACAGAAAGAGCCTTTCATGCATAATCTTCTTCCGGCATGTATATACTTTATTGTTTACATGTAAAATATTAATTTTTGCAGATTATCATGTATTTAATTTGACACACAGACAAACATAATTTTATTATATTCATATAATATATTTATATTACATATATTTGTTTTGATAGTAACAAATTGTATGTAATAAACATATATTAAGGAGGATACAATGATCATCCCCCAACAGCTTCCTGTCTTCCCGATGTCACAACTGCATCACCTCATTACCATAGTAACGAATCGAATCATGAAAATATCAGGCTGCCCCATCAACAGGATGCAGTTTATTATAATCCGTGAAATCCACTCTAAAAACGGTCTGAGCCAGACATCTCTGGCCCGGCTCATCGGTATGGACAGAAACAACCTTTCCCGCGTCTGTGCGGAACTGGAGACGCGGGGACTCATCCAGCGCAAGGTACGAGAAGAAGACAGAAGGCACTATACACTTGAACTGACGGATTACGGCCGGGCCGTCTACCTGCGGGGCGACCAGGCCATGGAAAACTACCGGGAGCTTACTCGCCGTAATTATACGCCTGAAGAATGGAGCACTTTCAAGGACACCCTGCAGGGATTTTTCCTGAACCTGGTGGATATCATGGAAATGCCCGACGATCGTCTGGTTCCCGACCCTGCGCTGAAAACCCCGCTCAAGCCCGGTCCCGCCCCGGAACGGAGGGACGAACATCGGGACAGCCCCCCGGACGGAGTACGGGGCGAACATTCCCAGCCCAAGGAGTAACATCATCATGATCAGTTTCATTGATCCCGAAAAATGCACAGGGTGCGGAACCTGCTTCAAAACCTGTCCGCTGGATGTATTCCGGCTGGATACGGAACAACGGGAAATTTCTCCCTGTACGCACGCCTGCCCGGCGGGCACCGATATCCGCGCATGCCACTACCTGCTTCAGCAGGGCCGCACCGAGGATGCGTTGGCCGTTTTGAAACGCACCATGCCGCTGCCCGCCGTGACCGGCAGGGTCTGCTTTCACCCCTGTGAACGCGCCTGTACCAGAAAAGATGTGGATGAAGCGCTCAATATCAACGCGTTGGAACAGTTTCTGGGTGATCTTGATCTGTCGCTCCCGGCCACGCCCTTCCTGCGGCGCCACCTTTCACGCGTGGCCGTGGTAGGTTCCGGCCCGGCCGGACTTGCAGCGGCGTGGTATCTTGCCGAAGCGGGATATCATGCGACGGTGTTCGAATCCATGCCCGAACCGGGCGGTATGTTGCGCTACGGCATTCCCGCCTGCCGCCTTCCGGATGAGGTGATGGAACAGCAAATCCGCAAATTTCAAGACGCCGGAGTGGAATTCGTCTGTTCCGAAAAAATAGGCGGAAACGGCTGGCTGACCGGATTGAAAGCGGAGGGATTCCAGGCCGCCGTGCTCGCTGTGGGGGCATCTGAGGGGCGTCTCCCCGGCGTGCCCGGCGAGAAGGCTTCCGGCGTCATGACCGGTTTGGATTTTCTGCGTGCCCTGCGTTCGGGTGAAGCCCCCCTTGCCCCAGTCGGGCCGGGCCGTCGCGTGCTCGTGGTGGGAGGCGGCGATGTAGCCATGGATGCGGCCATCAGCGCCCGGCGCCTGGGCGCCGCAAGCGTGGAAATGGTTTGTCTGGAAAGTCAGGACTCGCTGCCCGCCTTTCCGCATAATGTGGCGGAAGCCGTGGGCATGGGCATCCCGGTGCATGGAGCGTGGGGACCGACTGCCGTGCGCGTGGGCCCCGAAGGCAGAGCTGTCGGTCTGGAATGCCGCCGCTGCCTTTCCCTGCGGGATGACGCGGGACGCTTTGCTCCGACTTTCGACGAAAACCCGGAAAACACGGCTTTTTTCAAGGCGGACACCGTCATTTTCGCCATCGGGCAGTGCAGCGACCTCGATCCCTTCGCGCAGGACGTAAAAATAACACACGGGCGTATCACCGTATCGCCGGAGACACTGGAAAGCTCATGCGAAGGCGTATTCGCCGCCGGAGATGCGGTCAGCGGGCCGGCATCCGTTTGCTCTGCCGTGGCGGGCGGACGCCGTGCCGCCGTCTCCGTGGATCGCTTCCTGTCCGGTGCGGAACTGCGGCGGCCCGAAACGTCCCGCCCCGTGGCCGACGACATGCTCAAACGGCTTGATCCGGAAAAACTTGCACGACTTGCGCGCCGGAATCGGCCTCTCTCCGGCCGGGAGGGTTTTGCCGAACGTCGTGCGGGTCTGCCACTGGATGCCGTTCTGGCCGAGGCGGGGCGTTGTCTGACGTGCGGCGGCAAAGCGGTGCCGGCCTACACCGACGACTGCATGACCTGCTACACTTGCGAAGTCCGCTGCCCTGCCGGAGCCGTTGACGTTCATCCCTTTAAGGAAAGACTGCCCCGCACGCTGGACACCGTGCGTCGGGAAACCATGCACGCAGCGGCGGATAAAGAGGAGAAAAGATCATGAACATGCCCCCCTGGACCCTGAGCGCCGATGTGCTGATTGTGGGCGGCGGCTTTGCCGGGATGTGGACCGCGAAGAAAGCGCGCGACCATGTACGCGATGTGCTGATTGTAGACAAGGGACCGCGTGACTGGGGCGGACTCGGCAGCATGTGCGGCGGCGACATGATCGCGCGTATGCCGGACGACGATCTTGATGCCATGCTGAAGGAGCTTGTCTACTACTACGACGGACTTGTGGAGCAGGATCTCATGGAGGAAATACTGCGCCAGTCCTCCGATCGTTTCCGTGATTATGAAGCGCTGGGGCATACCTTCCGCAAGGATGCCGAGGGAAATTACATCCCCGTTCCCCAGCGCGGCCTCGCCAACATGAAGTCCTACCTTTCCGTTCCTCTGGGGTCCGGCGGCGCGAATCTGCGCAGGGAACTGACAGGGGAAATGAACCGGCTCGACGTGCGGCGGATGGGCCAGATATACATAACCGATCTGCTTGTGGAAGACGGCCGCGCCACAGGAGCGGTCGGCTTTCATGTCCACAGCGGGCGGCCGGTGATATGCAGGGCCGGAGCCGTGGTTCTTTCCGCCAACATGGGAGGTTGGAAAACATCGTACCATATGAGCAGTTGTGCGGGCGACGCCGTGCCGTTGGCCTTCCATGCAGGGCTTCCGTTACGCAACTTCGAGTTCATCCGCGTATGGAATACCCCGCGCCTTTTCGCCTGGGAAGGTCAGACCAATCTGCTCCCCCACGGTGCGCGCTTCGTCAACCGACTCGGAGAGGACTTCATGAGTCGTTACGCTCCTTCTCTCGGCGCGAAAGGCGATCCCCACTACAATGTAAGGGGTATGGCGCATGAAGTTGCGGCAGGGCGGGGGCCCATCCTGTTTGACACCAGCCGCATGTCTCTGGAATCCGTCAGAGCGCTTCGCCCGGCGGCAGGGTGGGCGCGCCTGCACGACGCCAAACTCCTGGCGGCGGGCATCGACTTCTTCGGCGCGCCCCAGGAATGGATGCCGCAGGTTCTCACGTCCTACGGCGGTGTGATGTGCGGCCCCGGCTGCTCCACACCCGTGGAAGGCCTCTTCGCCGCCGGGCGCAGCTGCGGCATTGACGGCGGCGTC
>CAJTSU010000113.1:8406-11572 GCA_910579055.1 uncultured Mailhella sp.
ATGGGAGGTCTGTCCATGTGCCTTGTGGCGACCACCGGCCACATGGCCGGGGACAGCGCCGGACGCTTCGCCGCGCAGCATGGCCTGCCGGACCAGAACCCCGCGCTTGCGAAAGAAAAGCTGAGCATCGCCCTTGCCCCTCTGGGCAGGGAAGGCATCGCCCCCAAGGACGCCGTGCGCCGCCTCCAGGAAATTGTCAGCGCCTGCGATGTGTGCATCCTCAAAACTGCGGAAGGCCTGTCCAACGGGCTGCGCAGACTGGAAGAGCTGCGCGGAGCCGTGCTGTCCCGGATGGGAGCCACCGATCCGCACTATCTGATGAAAGCCCGGGAAGCCCAAGCCATGGCCATGCTGACCGACTTTACCCTCAGAGCATCCCTCCTGCGTGAGGAATCGCGCGCAGGCCATTTTCGCGCGGATTTCCCCCGGCGTGACAACAGCCACTGGCTCAAATGGATCGTCATCCGCAGGGAAGGCGGCAGAGCCGTGTTCGACACGCGCCCCGTCCCCCTGGGGAGCTACAAGGTCCAACCCGGCCCCTGTTATATGGACAACTTTCATTTTCCCACCGCGACGCAGGTCTGACGTCGCATATTTCTTCCGACTGTCGCGTGGCGCATCACGCGTCCTCCGCGACATCCCGCCAAGGAGCCTGTCATGACAGACACTTTCCGGAACAGCGCGAACACCTCCCCGCAGGAACCCGAACGACAAGCGCCGGACGCGCACGTCAGGAAACGTCCGCTCCGGCTCAGGCTGGCCTTCATCCTAGGAGCAGTCTGGACATTGTACATCATTCTGGTGCTTTTCAAGGTATTCTTTCTGTTCGGCACAGTCATCTATCCCTTGGCGCACCGGGCGATCTGCGCCGGAGCGCTGGTCAGCCTCGCGCTGCTGACCCTGCCCCGGCGCAAGGGCGGCAGTCTCGCCCGTCTGCCATGGTACGACGCTGTCATGGCTCTCTGGGCTCTGGCCGCCTGCGGCTATGTTGTCTGGAACGCCGACACGCTCATCTACGAGTGGGGCGACGCCAACTGGTGGCAGATGATCCTGGCCGGGGGCTTCACCGTGGCGCTGATGGAAGCGGTGCGCCGCACCTCGGGTCTTGCGCCGGTGATCCTCTCCCTGGGCGCGTTCTTCTACTTTGTGTACAGCGATCTCTTCCCCGGCTTCCTCATGAGCACGGGCTTCACCTACGCCGGAGCCACAGGCTGGATGTTCCTCAGCGGCGAGGGTTACTGGGGCGGCATCATCGCCGTGGCGGCCTCCACCGTGCCGGGCTTCATCCTGTTCGGGTGCATACTTCAGGCCACCGGAGCCAGCAACTTCTTCAGTGATCTGGCCCGCGCCTGTCTGGGCGCGTACCGCGGCGGCCCGGCCAAAACCGCCGTGCTGTCCAGCATGTTCTTCGGCTCCCTGTCCGGCTCCGTGGCGGCCAACGTGGCCACCACCGGGCAGATTACCATCCCTATGATGAAGAAAAACGGGTTCTCTTCCGAACTTGCGGGCGCTGTGGAAGCCGTGGCCTCCACCGGGGGCATGTTCACTCCGCCGATCATGGGGGCCACAGCCTTCCTCGTGGCGGATTTTCTGAGTGTCAGCTACTGGACGGTATGCGCCGCCGCCTTTCTGCCCGCCGTGCTGTATTACGGCACGCTGCTTACTCAGGTGGACATTGAGGCCCTGCGTGTGGGGGCAAGCGGAGAACCGCGGGAAAACCTGCCCCGCGTGCGCGACGTGCTGCGTGAAGGCTGGTACTACATTCCGCCCTTTGCCGTGCTGGTGGTCTGCATGGGCGTGCTGAAGTGGTCGGCGGAAAGCAGCATCGTCTACACTCTGCTGGCTCTGGTGCTGTGCACCGCCCTCTCCCCCGGGACACGTCTGACGTACCGGCGTTTTCTTGACGTGCTCGAGGGCACGGCGAAAGGCATGGTCATGGTCATTCCGCTGTGCGCGGCCATCGGCATCCTGGTGGGAGCCATGACCGTCACCGGCGCGGGACAAAACCTTTCCAACGAGCTGGGCGAGCTGGCCGGGGGGAATATCTATCTGCTGCTGGCCATGTCCGGCCTGGCCTCCTTCGTGCTGGGCATGGGCATGTCCTCCATCGCCTGCTACCTGCTTACCGTGACCATGCTTGCCCCGGCCATTGTGGGCAGTGGCGTGGAGCCCATCGCGGTGCACATGTTCCTGTTCTATTACGGCGCGCTCTCCTTCATCACGCCGCCCGTGGCCATCGCGGCCTTTGTGGCCTCCGGCATTTCCGGCGGCGATCCCTCGCGCACAGGGGCGCTCGCCCTGCGCATGGGCATCGCCGGATTCCTGGTGCCCTGGGCCTTTGTCGTGTACCCGGCGCTGCTCTTTGTCGGCCCGCTGTGGGAAACAGCGCTGGTGTTCGCGGCTTCATTCGCTGGTCTGATCGCCATTTCCGGCGGAACCATGGGCTATCTGCTGATTCCCCTGCGGCAGTGGGAGCGCGCGGCGCTGCTGGCCGGAGGCGCGGGCATCTTCATTCCCCTGCCGGACACGATCCAGTACAGCGTGCTGGCCGTTATTCTGGCGGTCATGGGGCTGCTCTTCCTGCGCATGCGGCATGCGGCCGCCCGCGGAACGGTCTGATACCCCTCCGCGGAATCATTCCGCCCTTTCAACCGGACGTATCATCTGGAGGTAACACCATGAAACTGCGTCATCTGTCGGTGTCATTCGCGCTGCTGGCCTGCGCGGCCCTCTCCCTGCCTGCCCCGTCATTCGCCGACGAGGTCAAATGGCCCAGGCGGCTGGTCATCTCCGTGCCCGCCTCCGGTAATGTGGTGCATATGATTGTAACGGCCCTGGGCAAGACCATTGAAGAACATACTCCCGTCGAGCGCGTCATCGTGCAGCCCATCGGCGGCCCGGCCAGCTGGCTGCCCCGCATGGAAAAGGGGCAGGTAGACATGGCCGTGCATTCCGGCCCGGATACCATTGAGTTGATTCAGGGGCTGGGCGACGGCGAAAAACTGGGCGCGAAACCTTTCCTGCGCACGGTTGTCCCCGGAAGCCGAAACCTTTACGGGGTGTTTACCGTGCCCGCCCGGAACATCTCCTGTTACTCCGATCTCAGGAACAAGGTGGTGGTGCTCCGCGATCCCGGCAACCCGCTGTGGGAACGCCTTTCTCTCAT
>CAJTSU010000114.1 GCA_910579055.1 uncultured Mailhella sp.
TTCCATGTAAATGGAAGACTGGAAGACATTAAAACATTATTTAGTTAACACTCTCGTTTAAAATACGTTCCTCTTCGCCTGAACAAGTGACTTCTCGTGCTGTTCGCGCCATAACCGCTCCCGTTTTGGAAGCACCATATATTCATATCCTTATTTTTGCAATTAGGCATTAGGCATGAGCATGGCCATACTTGGTGGGCATCTGCTGGGAGGCAGGCAGGCCTCCCGCCTTCGCAAACTGGGCGGAGGAACGGCTCTGGTCACTTTCTGTGTTGCGGCTGGCTGCGCCGTCGTGTTGTTCGGCTTGCGGCGGGACGTGGCCGCACTGCTGGCTCCCCGGCCGGAAACAGCCGCTGCGCTAACGTTTTTTCTTGGGTATTCCTGTCTTTCCCTGCCCGTTCGCTGTGCGGGCATGATCCTGCACGGTGTTTTTTCCGGCACCGGAGCCACGCGCCTGAGCTGTATGGTCAGTTGTCTGTGCATGTGGGCATTGTATGTGCCGCTGGCCTTTTTGCTGGCGCGCGGTCTGGAATGGGGAGCTGCCGGCGTGTTTTGCGCCATGACGCTCAGCCACTGTGCTTCGTTCGCATGGACGGTACGTTTGTTCAAGGGAAAGAAATGGCTTGAATACGGGATGCGAAGACGGCAGAATGAGTACTCCCCGATCTCGCCCGATCCCGGCGGCAAGCGGGGAGGCTGCTGATAACGCCGGCAGTCCCGAAAATCAGGAGCAGGTCGCGGCGTGTCTCTGCTCTCTTCAGCCGCAAGGTGTTTTGCGCCGATGGCTAAAGGTGCCCGCCGCAACAATACAGGAGTACCCGTGGCCGATAAGAAGCTTTCTCCCATACTGGAAAACTATCTGGAAATCATTTTCCTGCACGAACTGCGGGACGGCGCGGCGCGCGCCAGTGACGTGGCCGGTGCTGCGGGCGTCACCCGCTCCACGGTCACCAGCGCGCTCAAGACTCTGCAAAAAACGGGCTATGTGGAATACGAACCGTACAGTCTGATTCATCTGACCAGGGAAGGCATGCGGGTAGGGCGGGAGCTCGCCCACCGGCATATTGTGCTTCAGGAATTCTTTCAGCATGTGCTGCAACTGGATGAAAAACTGGCCAGCTCCGTTTCCTGTGATCTGGAACATGTTCTGCCGCAGGAGGTCATGCTGCGCCTGGGACAGTTTGTGCTGTACCTTCAGGGAAATATGGACGGCTGGAAGGACTGGTTCACCGAGTATGAAAAAAACAAGCCTGCGCATTCGCGCAGGCTGCGTGATCCGGAGCTTTTGCGCCAGTCGCCGCATGCTTTGCCGCCTCGTCCGGGGCATGAGGAGTGAGAGGGCTTGCGTTTGCGTGGCTGCAAGCCCGTGGTTGCAGGGTGCCGGGGCAGGCGCAGCCTATCTGTCCCGCAGGGAATACGTTACCGGTACGAGTACACGGAACGCCTTGCCTGTGACGCCGGTATTCAGCCCGACGAGCTTCTCGCCTAGGCGGACAGTGGCGGCGTCCAGCGTTGACGAACCGCAGCCTTTGGCCAGCCCGCAGCTTCGGATCACGCCGGAGGCGTCTACGCGGATTTCAAGGGTAGAGGTGCCTTCGGCGCCGGTACGCCGTGCCTGCCGGGGATAATTCTTGCGTTTTTCAATTTCCGCAGTCAGCCGGGCAAGAAGTTTGTCGCGCAGTTCACCTTCCCCCCTGCGTTCGGCCATGGCGGCAGCGGAAACGGACGAGCCGGATACTTCCCCCGCCGGAGCGTTGACGGCGGCGGGTTCTCGCGAAGCTTCCTTCACGGGGGCAGGAGGCTGCTTGCGCCGGGGAGCTTCCTTTTTGGGAACCGGTTTGGGCTTTGGTTCCGGGGCAGGTTCCGGTTTGGGCTTCGGCTGCGGTATCGGATCGGGAGGAAGCTGTTCAGGCAGAGGATCGGGTTCGGGAGGGGCGAGCTCCGGCGGCTTGGAAATGGTAAACTCCGAATCTTCAGCCAGGATTCTTTGCAGTTCTTTGTTCACAGGGAGTGGAGCCGGGGGTGTGATATCTTCCATAACCCGCATGATCATCATGGCCGGAGGCGCGGAAGGCGTGGTCAGGATGTTTTTGCCCGCCGTGACAGCAAAGAGCCCCGCCGCGCTCAGCGCGACGATGCAGCCGGTAAGGGCGGCCGCGCCGTCACGGCTGCGGCGCAGGGCCGCAGAGCCGTAAAACCGGTATTCAGGAAGGTGAGCGTGTGCTGATGACAAAGCGGCCTCCGGGGCGTTGTCTGGCCAGATCCACCAGTTCCACAAAATACTGGAACGGGGTTTTTTCATCCACATAGAGGTTGAGCATGGCCTCGGGGTTGGCGTCGATGAGGGCCTTGATTGCGTCCTTGTCGAGCTGTTGTTCCCGGTGCCAGCATGAGCCGTCTTCCCGGACGGAAATGAGCAGTTCCCCCGTGCCGGCGGCGGGGTCTTCAGAGGTTTCCGACTGCGGGAGGACGATATCCAGCACGGGGTTGCTGAAGGTTGTGGTCATGATGAAGAAGATGAGCAGCATGAAGATCACATCGATAAGGGGAGTGATGTCCGGGCTGATATCGTCGTTCAGCAGGTCATCATGCATGGCGCACCTCCTTCGGGGGCAGACATTCCGCGCCCGGGCGCGAGCATAGTTCCAGAGCGCGGTAACTGTGCTCCACGGCTTCAATGTGGAATCCCCTGAACTTGAGCATGAGATAGTAGTAGAACATGAGCATGGGTATGGCGAAGGACAGCCCCATGATCGTGGTGATCAGCGCCTCCCATATGCCTGCGGCGAGAAGGGCGGGATTGGGGGCGGCATTTTCGGCGATGGTGCGGAAGACCGAAACCATGCCGAGCACGGTGCCGAGCAGTCCGAGCAGGGGAGAAATGACGGAAACAAGCCGTATCCAGCACAGGCTTTTTGTGACGCGGGCGAAGTTCCTGTGAAAGAGGTAGGTGACCTCCGCCCTGATGTCTTCCGAGTGTTCACCGTGCGTCTGGGCAATGTCGCGGATGACGCAGACGAGAGGGTTGTCGCTGGCGTTGACGACATTGTTCCAGTTTCTTGCGGAGCTTTGCTCCACATCAAGAAAGTCCCGCTTGAATTCCTTCCAGACGAGATGGAGAAAGAGCAAGGTGCGCAGGGCGAGGAACAGTCCCGCGCAGGCGACCAGCACCAGCACCATGCCCGCAGGGCCGATGGCCGCGTACATGCCGGAAAAACTCATGCCGTCATCTCCTCCGCACGAGCGGCGAACGCAAGGAATGTTTCCTTCGCGCGGGCGCGATCAGTGTCGTCCGGGTGTTTGGCGGCTTCCTCCAGGCGCGCCTTGCGTTCGGCGGTCATGGGGTGGACGTCGGCGGCCATTTTACCCATCATTTCCACCACGCGCGGGTCAACCCTGCCCTGGCAGATAAAGGAGCCCATGACCGTGTTGCCGCGTTCCGGCTCTTTCAGCAGGTCTTCGCTTTTCCGGATACATTCTTTGGCATGGTCGGAGTCCGGCCATGCGCCCAGCGTGCCGAACAGGGCCGCACGCACGCCGCGCAGCGTTTCAAGGTATGCTTTGGCTTTTGCGTCGGGCATGCCCTTGTCCACCCAGTAACCCACACAGACCAGGCAGTATTCTCCGGGCAGCGTTTCCGGAGCGGGGGCGTTTTCCACAGGAAAGATGTCGCTGTTCGGCAGGGCTTCGTGGATGGTTTCCGCAATGCTGCGGGTGTTTCCGGTTTTCGAGGAAAAGATGATGAGGGTCTTCATGGTGAGGCTCCTTGAGTGAACGTGGTTGGATCATGAAAAGGAAAAGAGGCAGGCAATGCTCCGTGCTGCCAGATTCCGCGCGCCGGGATGTTCTTTTCCTTTTGCGCGGGTGCGCAGTCAGGCGGGCAGGGGCCGCCTCACGCCTTGCCGAATTTTTCCTTCAGCGCAAGGAATGAGTCGCGCGCGGCGGGGATAAGCTGGTGGTTTTCGCGTCCGGCATATATGGAGAACATGACTTCTCCGCCGCTGTGAAAGAACTGTACGGAGTGACTTTCCCTTCCCATGAAGGGCATGGAGAGAAAACATACGCAGTCCAGTTCATCCAGCTTGAGATGGCCGCCCAGCGGGACGTCACCGAACAGATTGAAATAGCCGTGGCCGTGTTTGCCGCGCACGAGGGCGCTTTTGATTTCAAACACGCAGCCCATGTGCTGGATAATAATCGTGGCGTTCGGCCATGTGGTCAGGCCGTCCCATATGTCGTTAAAGGCCGAGGCCGGGGCAAAGGCCCGCATCTCGTCGGGCAGGGCGCGTACTGCCTCCAGTTCGGTGACGCCGAAACGTCCGGCCAGAGAGGCGGGCATGACGGGCCCCTTGTTTTCGGCCAGGGCTTCGGCCACGCGGGCGCGCAGTTCTTCGTGATTCATGGTTATCCTCCTTTTTTCGTCAGGTCAGGCTGATGTTGTTCAACACAGGAGCCTGCGCCCCGTGCGGCGGGAAACGGCAGTCGCAGCGCGCTGGAGCAGGCCCGTTGCATAAGTTCAAGATCATGGGTGATGACCAGCGCGCACACGCCCTGAGCGGCTACATCCTCCAGCGCATCGGCTATGCGGCGCATGTTCAGGCCGTCCAGCCCGCTGGTAGGCTCATCCAGAATGAGTACGCCGGGGTGCTTGGCAAAGGCGCAGGCTATGACCAGGCGCTGTTTTTCCCCGCCGGAGAGAGACTGGGGATGCCGATCCGCAAGTTCTTCCAGCGCGAACATGCCGAGCAGACGCGCCGCCTCTTCCCTGCCGCGTCCGGCCAGCGCGAGACAGCTCTCTATTTCGGTACGCACGCTCTTCATGTGCAGCTGGTAGTCGGCGTTCTGGAGAACCACGCCGATCTTTGCCGAGAGTTCACGCGGGGAGAGTTCCCTGCCTTCGGCGAAAAACGCGCCGCCAAGAGGTTTGTTCAGGCCGGAGAGCAGCCGGGCAAGGGTGGTCTTGCCCGTGCCGTTGTCGCCGATCAGCGCCGCCACGCCGGAATCCAGCCCGAAGGATGCGCCCTCGTACAAAGGGCGTTCCTTCCCCCAGCCGAAGCTCAGATCCCGCGCTTCAAGTATGGGCGCGGCGGGAAATTGCACGGGCGGCAGGGTAGCGCGCGGGTCGTTTACCCGGTCGGCGCGCAGACCATAGCGTTCGCGCAGGGAAGCATCACGCAGCAGGCAAAAGTCTCCTTCCTCCGCCACGCGGCCGTTGTGCATGACCATGACCCTGTCCGCCACCCCGTCCAGCCAGTACAGGCGGTGATCCACCACAAGAATCGCCAGCCCGGATTCCTTGAGCTTCAGCAACATGTCAGCCAGATCGCGGGTGGATTCCGGGTCGAGGTTGGCCGTGGGCTCGTCGAGCACCAGGGCGGGCGGCTCCTGAAGCAGAAGAGAAGCCAGCCCGACCTTCTGTTTCTGCCCTTCGGAAAGTTCATGAACGTCGGAACCAAGAAGGCAGGAAATGCCAAGCTCTCCGGCTTTCTCCATGATTTTTTCGCGGATATCTTCCGGAGGCATGCCCCGCCACTCCAGAGCAAAGGCCAAATCGTCCTCCACATTGAGCGCGAAAAACTGCTGCTCCGGGTCCTGAAACAGGGTTCCCATGCGCCGTGCGATATCGGGCAGAGAGAGCGCCGCCGTGGAATCACCGCCCAGCGTGACCTTCCCTTCAAGGGTGCCCCGGTAATACTTGGGGCACAGGCCGTTGGCCAGGCGGATCAGGGTGGATTTGCCGCATCCGCTCGGCCCGGTACACAGCACAAGTTCGCCGGGACGGACGGAGAAACTGACATTGCTTACGGCGGGGCGGCTCTGGAAGGGATAGCGATAGGTGACGTGATTGAAACAGAGCATCAGTGCATGCCTCCCATGCCGTTCCCGCCCGGCGGAATGTCGGAAAGCGTGAGCTGGCAGAGCGTGGCAGTGCCGATAACTGCCAGCGCGGCCAGCACAAAAAGCGTGTCGCGTCGGGTCCAGCGGGTGGCGCGGTAGGGGCGCGAACGCCTGCGGGCCGTATCCGCCCGCATACCCTTGAATTCCGCCGCGATGCCCAGCTCCTCCGAACTGCGGAGCGAACGGAAAAGCAGGGGGATGAACAGAAAACGGAACACCAGCACGGGATGCAGCAGGCAGTTCTGCGGGGAAAGACGAAAGCCGCGCAGCTTCATGGTATCGCAGACTTGCCGGATATCCTGGGTGAAGGTGGGAATGAAGCGGATCATCACGGTTGCGGGCAGATAGATGCAGAACGGCAGACGCAGGCATTGCAGGGCCTTGAGCAGGTTCTGCACACGGGAGGCAAAGGCCAGGGGCAGCACCACATTGATCATCACGGCCAGACGCAGGAAGGGAACCAGCATGGAAGTGAAATCCACAGCGGGCAGGGCGGGCACGAGCGCATGCAGGCCCTGTGCGCAGGCAAAGGCCAGGGCCGCCATGAACAGGAGCGCAAGGTAGGCGATCAGCAGCATGCGGATGTTGCGCATGGTCAGGGCGTAGAGCAGCGACATGGCGTAGAGCATAAGCTGGGCTTCCGGCGCGGCAAGCGCAATGGTCGCCACTGAGGCAAGCAGGCTGACCGCCATGCGCGAACGTGCATCCAGTCCCTGCGCGGGGAGCCGGGCGGAGGAAGAGAGGCTAGTTTCTGACGATGCCTGCATGGCGCAGCTCCCTGACGGCGCGGACGCCGGAAAAAAGTCCCATGAATGACCCCACATAACCCAGCGCCACGATGATAGCCACAGGCACGAGCATGGCGGGACTTTCGCGCAGGGCAAGCCAGGACATGCCGAGGGAAAAGATCTTGGAAGAGAGATCGTAGACGCCCACGGCCAGCACGGGACCCCACGGCCTGAGCAGACCGCCGGCGGCGAAGGCGGCGGCTTCTCCGAGCAGGGCACCGCCCAGCATGGACGGCAACAGGGTGATGCTGCCGCCAAGCAGAAGCATGCTGATCAGCATGTTCACCAGCACGAACAGAACAAGCGTGCCCGGTGTGCGCACCTTGTACAGCATGACCACCAGCATGGTGGTGAAAATCAGATTCTTGAGCAGCAGGGTGACGGGGTTGATCCCGCCCCCGGCCAGGGCGACTACCAGAGTGGAGAGCTTGGCCGCCGCCGAAAAGACGCCGAGTACCACGAGATCGTGCGCGCTCCAGCGGAATGTTTGCGCGGAGGAAGGTATGGCGGCGGGGAGGACGAACAGGGATGCTGACATAGGGCGTGTTCTCGCGGTTGTCTTCCGGGGCCTTATGCCCCGGAAGTAATGATAGTGTATTTGAATTTCTTTTTCAATAAAGAGTCGCTAAAAACGATAGGAGAACAGCACGTTGGCATGCAGGCCGGGTTCGTAAATGGAATCCGTAATCCGGTAGGTTCTGTCGAAAATGTTCAGCAGTTCCGCGGTAAGGGAATACTGGCGCTTGTCGCCGAAGTCGATACCGGCCGAGAAGTTGGCTGTGCCCCATCCTCCGCCGAGATCGGTTCTGCTGATTACGCCGTCCTCGTCGCGGGAATCTTCGCGCGAAGCAGTGGCGAAACGGGCATAGGCATCTGCGCGGAAAAGCACGTTTTTCGGCAATTCATGTTCGTAGCGCAGGCCCGCGCGGCCGAAGAATTCGGGTTGGCCCACATTGTAGGTTTCCCATGTGCCGTAATCGTATTTGCGCTTCATCCATGTCAGGGTAGCGTAAGGCGTGAAGCCGGAGTCAAAGGTGTAACCGGCCGCCAGCTCCAGGCCGCGCGTCCTGGCCTTGCCCACATTGATATAGCGCGAAGTGTCCGTGGCCGCATCAATGGTGACGGTGGCGATATAGTCTCTGGCATCGTTGTAGAAGACGCTCGCGTCAAGGATTAGTTTGCCGTTGTCGTAGCGCGCGCCGATTTCGTAGTTGTTTGAGGTTTCGGGATCAAGGTCGGCGTTGGGATAAATGATACCGCCGCCCATGGCCGACAGCACATATTTTTCCTGAAGATTCGCCACGCGGAAACCCTGGGAGAAGGTCGCGCGCAGGGCCAGATCGTCAATGCCCGTCCATACCAGACCGACGTTGAACACCGGGTGGGATTCGCTGGAGGAGCCGGTATCGCCTACCTGATTGGCCGAAGCGTTACCCTGATAGTCGAAACGCGTTCCGCTCGCGGTACTCATTTCCGAGTGTACCCAGGTGTAACGCAAGCCGTAGCTCAGAGTGAAATCGCCGGGCAGCCGGCTTTCCATCTGGGCATAAAGCGCATGGGTGTCCATGTCGCCTTCATGGCGCGCGACGGTGCGGTAGGTCAGCATGTTGGCGACCCTCTGGGCTACCGAGGGCAGGGGAATGCCCATGATCTGCATGACCCGTTCGGCGGAGGATCCTGCGTTGGCGGTGGTGTCGGCGTCCAGCGCATCGTGGTTGAAGTCATAGCCCGCGATGAGATAGTGGCGTTCACCGATTTGCCAGTCGGTCTGGAGAGAAGCTCCCAACTGCCGGTTCTTGTTGTCCGCATCGTTGACCAGCACCATGGGCATGCCGTCCACATCCACGGTATTGATCATGTGTTTTTCACTTTCCTGCCAGAAGGCGTCCAGCCGGACGCGGGCCAGATAATCCGTGAGATTTTTTGCTTCCGCGAAGAAATTGACCTTGTTCCGCTTCCATTCCGGGAGTTCGACGGAGAAGTTTTCATAGCCGGGTTCCATGCTGCCCGCGCTCAGAGTGCTGTCGAACATGTCCACTCCGCCGCCGATGCTGAACCGATCGCTGAAATCGTAACCGAGAAAGAGACTGCCTTCCTTCTGACGAAAGGCGCTGTGCGGCATGTTGCCTTCGGGCGTTTTCAAGGTGCGGTGATCTTCATAGGAACCGTTGGCGCGGTAACTGAAACCGCCCGCGCGCCCGAACAGTCCGAGGTTGGAGGCAAAGCCGTCGGAGGAACCGTTGTAGCCTGTTCCCGCTTCCCCCTGTACGGGTTCGTCCCCTCCCTTTTTGGTGATGATGTTGACCACGCCGCCCAAGGCCTCGGAGCCATAGAGCACGGAAGCCGGGCCTTTTATCACTTCGACCCGTTCAATCATTGAGGGATCGATGAGAACGGCGGTTCCGTCCATGGACTTGTTTTCGGCTATTTTCTGGCCGTCAATGAGGACGAGCACCCGGTTCGGAGATTCGCCGCGAATGGACACGCGCTTGAGCCCCTGGCTGCCGGAATTCTGGATTTGTACGCCGGGCACGTCTTCCAGCAGTTCACCCACGGTTCGCGCCGAAGACTTTCTGATATCCTCCGCGGTCATCACGGATACACTCATAGGCACGTCATGCAGTTCCCGCGCCACACGAGTAGCCGTCACCCGCACTTCATCGGAGCGAACGGTTTCCTCTGCGGAGGCGGTTGAAGCCGGTGCCGGCACGCCTGACAGGATGAGTGCGGCCACGGGCAGCGTATGCCGCATAAATTTGAATTTCACAGTCGATTCTCCTTCAAAAAACAGGTTTTCCACAAACTCCGCCGCGGAGCATTCCCGTACGGCGGAGATCCCGCATATCAACACGTCCGCCCGGATTGCCCGGGCGCGTGTTTCAGATAGTCGAGCAGCAGCTGGTTCAGGTTTACCTGCCAGAACTGCCCCGCCACGGTGAGCACGAGATAATCCCCGGCCCATGTCACCAAACCCGCTCGTTCCCACTGATCAAGCACAGGCTTGCAGTCGGCTCTCAGCGCTTCGCCGAATTCGGACTCCAGCGCGGACAGGTTCAGGACGCCCCGCTCCATGCCTTCCGTCACGGCCTTGTAGAGTTTCCAGCGGGGATCGGGCAGTACGGCCATGGCCAGCGGCTTGCGTCCGGCCTCCACGGACTCGCGCCAGGCGGCGATATCGGACTGGTTCATGTAGAACGTGCCGTCGATATTGCCGCCTCCGCCCGGCCCGAAAGCGAGACAGTGAGCGCGCCCCTTGACATACTGATTGTACAGGTTGCGCTCGCGTGTGGTATTCGCCCAGTGACTGATGGACAGACGCCGCCAGAACGCGGCACGCATGGCTTCCACCCCGGCGGCGAACATCCGGGCACGGCCCGGCACGTCGGCCCCGGCGGGAAGTTTGCCGCTCTCAATGGCGCGGGAGAGAGGTGTGCCCTTGTAGGTGTTGAGCTGATAACAGTCCGCTCCGTCCAGACCGATGGCCTGCGCCGTGGCGATATCGTCCAGCCAGCTTTCCATGTCCTGCATGGGAAAGCCGTAGATGAGATCCACAACAACGGCGGCCTGTCCGTAACTTTGCAGTGTTTCGATGCGGCGCAGCAAATCTTCGCGCGGGCACAGCCTGCCCATGGCCTGACGTATTTTTGTGTTGAAGCTCTGCACGCCGAGAGAGAAGCGGTTGGCCCCGCCTTCAAGGCAGGCTTCCATCTTGCGTTCGTCAAAGTTGGTCAGTCGTCCCTCGACGGTAATTTCGCAGTCGTTGGCCAACGGCAGACGTTTGCCGATTTCCCGCAGGATGCGGCGCAGGTCTTCGGCTTCCAGCGCGGTAGGGGTACCTCCGCCGAGATAGACGGCGTGTACCGGCCCCTGCTCCTGAACCGGGCGCCCTGCCCACAGGCCGAGTTCCCTGATCAGTGTGTCCGCATAGGCCGCGCTTTCACCCGGACGGTAGGCCTTGTTGTAAAAGCCGCAGTACAGGCAGTGTGTCTCGCAGAAGGGAACATGAATATAGGCTGTGCTCCTGCCGTCGCGCGGACTGTCGAGCAGCGGCTCCAGAGCGGACTGCGCCTGGTCGCCGTCCACTCTTTCTCCGCCCGCGCCGGGGTGTACGGCGATCTTGCCCTCAAAGGCCGAAGTCAGAGGATCGACATGTTCCCTTGCGTAATAACGGTTCATATCGCCGCCCGGCGTCTGGTCAGCGGAACAGGGGGCAGCAGGGCCGCCGGGGTGTCCCGCGTGCAGCCCGGCGCGATTGCCGTGTTGACTGTCAGTAATTTCCCCGGAGATTTTGCTCAGATGTTTTCCTTCCGCGATTTCCCCGGCGGAAGGCATGGGCGCGTTTTTTATGATACAACCGTCTTGCAAGGCCATATGTTTTCCCCTTTCGGAACGTGCCGAGTTATGTCGAATTGAGCAATAAAGTTTTATTGATAAAACTTTATGTGATGACTTAAACTACAGATGGCAAAACCTGTCAAGGAGCATTCCGGGGTTACTCTGTAGAACAGTGTTGAAAATAACCTTGACCGCCGGAGGCGCGAGCGTAGCGAGCTATGGAGCGACGACCCCCC
>CAJTSU010000115.1 GCA_910579055.1 uncultured Mailhella sp.
TATTCACGACTTGCGGGCGGTCTTGCAGAGCAAGACCGCGGGAAGCGCTGTGCAAAGCATTTCCCTTATGTTTCGGCCCACAGGCTTCACGCCTCCGAATGTCCCATCTCACCACTGCGCCGCCAGCGCGTATAGAAGCATGTTCAGGGCGGAACCGTATCGGGTATACCCGTCAGGAACTTCAAACAGCTCTTTCCCCATGTCAAGCCCGCTGCTCCGGATATTCTTCAGCAACACAGTCCCCCTGGGAGAATCAGGAGCATCCCAGCTTCGAAGTTCATCCACGCGAACCGGTAAAAACGGCAGATGCGAGCAATTCCACTCTTCCAGCGCCACGTCTGAGGCATCCCCCATGAACGTTACCATGTATAAGATGCGCTCCCGCTTACAAGGCAAACCATCAACTGGCGCGGTGGGCAGGGCCTCCCGTTTCTCTTCCCGGATTGTCAGCGCGGGCACGCCAAAAGGCATGAACGCCGCCGCCACGGAAGGCAGCAAGTCTGCGGCGTTGCGTTCGTTGCCCTGCGTAGGAATGGTGACGTAGGCCGACAATCCATACGACACGACAAACAGCGCTTTCTCTTCCGGCCGCAATATGGCCGAAAACATCCCGGCGCGCCCCAGTGCAAAATCCAGACGAACGCGGTACGCGCCGCTCTCCGTTTCCCGGAGCAACGAGGCGGAACCAATGGGGAAGTCTTCTCCCCGATCGCTTCGATACGTCAGATCCGCAGTATATTGCGCGGCCCCCGAAACAGGTTCCGCAGCAACGCCAAAACAAAGCGGCGCACAAATGATGCCCCACAGTACCAGACTCACCCGCAGAACAGAACGTCCCCACATAATGATAAACTTCATGCGTCCGCCTTTCCTCAAGGCCGGGGATTCTCAATTTGTTCTGACTGCGACAGTATGTCGGACAGCGAAGGCTGTGAGATATGTGTTTCCGGCGCGCCCGGTACTGCCGACATTTCCGGGCTTGTCACGCCTACCGGAGAAATCTGCGGAGGAAGGCCCGGCAGGGCATTCTGGACAGAAAGCCGCCAGCGGTACTCTTCCGCGCCGGAAGCCGGACAATAACGGAGAGAAAACGTCTCCGCCCCGGGAGCTTCCCATATATTCTCCCCTTCCACCCGGACACGTTCCTGGGGTACAAAGGGGCAGCCCTCACAACTTCCTTCCAGTGCCTGAAGTTCCAGCACGACAGAAGCTACATTGCGCGTCGCCCCGCCGATGGAACCACGCACGAGCAGGCATCCCCCTTCGGTCTTTTCTACAAACACATGGCGCAGAGAAAATGACAGCACGGACAGATCCGGTTCAGGAGCTGTCTTCCTGCCGCAGGCGCACAGCGCAATTAAGGCCAGACAAAGCGCCGCACGCAAGAAATGCACGCGCTGCACGTCATACAGTCTTTTCATCATTCTTTCCCCACAACATCTTCCATTCTGAAAGCAGCTTGAGCGCGGCAAGCGGCGTCAAGACATCCGGGTCCACGTCGCGCAGAGCCTGCACCAAAGGATGAGGCACATCAGGGGGGGCGAGTTCGGGTTCTCGCACAGGGCTTTCCGGGGCGGGCTTGCTGAGGCCTGGCAAAAGTACGGATTCTACCCTGTACACCCCGGCCTTTCCCCGGCTCTGTTCAAGCTGGGCAAGAATATCCCGTGCACGTTGCACCACGGGCATGGGCACGCCCGCCAATCTGGCAACTTCAATGCCATAACTGCGATCCGCAGGGCCGGGAATGAGCCGGCGCAGAAACACAATGTCCCCATTCCATTCTCGAATGGCGATATTCATGTTGTGCACACCGGGGATAATGCCCTCCAATCCCGTCAGCTCATGATAGTGCGTAGCAAAGAGCGTACGGATGTGCCCTCCGGCCCGGCGGGCCAGTTCTTCCACCACCGCCCAGGCCAGGGCCAGCCCGTCAAAGGTGCTTGTTCCACGCCCTATTTCATCGAGAATGACCAGGCTGCGTTTGGTCGCCTGACGCAGGATACGGGCAGTTTCCATCATTTCCACCATAAAGGTGCTCTGCCCCTGCGAGAGATTGTCCGACGCCCCCACACGGGAGAAGACACGATCCACCAGTCCGATACGGGCTTCGCCTGCGGGCACGAACGAGCCCATCTGGGCAAGAATGCAGATAATGGCCGTCTGCCGCAGTATAGTGGATTTCCCCGCCATGTTTGGTCCGGTAATGAGCAGCAGATGCCGCTCGTCATCCATATACAAATCGTTCGGAATAAAGGAGGAACGCCCGGTGACGGCTTCCACCACGGGGTGTCGCCCTTCCCTGATGCGGATCTCGCCCTCCTCGTGCATAACCGGACGGCACCAGTCAAGACGAGCGGCGCTTTCCCCGAGGGATTGCCAATAATCTACCCAGGCCAGCAACTCCCCCATGAACAGCAAACGTTCACGCGCCTCCCCGATTCTGCTCCGCAAGTCCTGATACAGACGATACTCCAGGCTCTTGCGCGATTCCGCAGCGGAAAGCAATTTCTCTTCCAGTTCCTTGAGCTCCGGCGTGGTGAAACGCTCTGCGTTGACCAGACTCTGGCGGCGTTCAAAGCGCTCGGGGAGCTGTGTCTGGCGGGAACGGCTAAGCTCAAAGTAGTATCCGAAAACTCTGTTGTAGCCCATTTTCATCTTGGGCTGGCCGCACGCCTGCTGTTCCGCCGCAAGGAGCGCCTGAAGACGGCTTTCTCCGTGTTCAACCAGCTCCAGCAGTTCATCCAGTTCGGCATTGTATCCGGATCGGAACAAGCCGCCATCGGTAACTTGCAGGGGAGGTTCATCCACCAGGGCCTTTTCCAGCAAATCAGCAAGATCGTACATTCCGTCCCAGCGCCGGATCAAACGAAACAGGGCTGGAGGCAAAAAGTCGCCGCGCGCTTCTTCCGCGCTGGACAGTTCAGAAACATCCTCCGTGTTCAGCACGGCTTTTTTCACGGCAGGCAAGGCACTCAGACTGTCCCGCAGCGCGGCGAGATCTCGAGGCTGGCAGCGATTCAGGAAAATGCGCGTGGAAAGACGCTCCATATCATGCACGCCGTCCAGGGCCCGACGCAACTCCGTACGCATAACGGGTTTTTCCACCATATGGGCAACCACGGCCTGTGTCTCGGCAATAAGGGAAAGCTCTCGCCAGGGATAACGCAAACGTTCTTCCAGGAGTCTGCCCCCCATAGGGGTACGGGTCTGATCCAGTACCTGCCAGAGCGTCCCCACTCCTTTACGTCCATCAAGACGTCGGAACAATTCAAGATTACGTTCCGTAACTTCGTCCAGCACCATGAAACGCCCCATATCCAGAGGATGAAAAGGGGCAAGATGACCGGAATCCTGCTTCTGGGTCTGTTCAAGATACGCGACAAGCGCTCCGCAGGCCTGGGCCAGCTCAGGCCGTTTGTCCAGACCCAGCGCACCTGGTTCGGCCACGCCCTGGGCCTTGAGCACCCGATTCAAAGCCTTTTTCGGTTCAAAGTGGCTTTGCCACGGTACACGCACCACCTGCGTGCCTGTTTGCAGGCCGAGGTGGGCCGGAGCCTTGGCCTGTTCGGCAAGAAGCAACTCGCGAGGCGCAAGCTTGAACACCCATTGCCACAACTCGGGCTCACGGGAAGACTGGAGCCCGGACCACGCTCCCGTGGAAACATCCATCCAGGCAAAGCCCCCCGCGCCGCGTTCGTCATTCCAGACCACCGCACCGAGATAATTGTGGGATTTCGCCACCAGGTTTGCGTCTTCCAGGGTTGTGCCCGCCGTCACCACGCGCGTCACGGCACGCTTGACAAGGCCCTTGGCCGCACGGGGGTCTTCCACCTGATCGCACACGGCAATCTTGTACCCCTTGTCCACCAGCTGACAAATATAGGCTTCCGCTGCATGCCAGGGGACGCCGCACATGGGGATACTGTCGTCCCCGCTGCGATTACGGCTGGTCAGAGTAAGCTGTAATTCGCGGGAAGCCACCTCGGCGTCCTCGAAGAACATCTCGTAAAAGTCTCCCATGCGATAAAACAGCAGAGCATCGGGATACTCGGCCTTGACCTTGAGATATTGCTCATACATGGGAGTCAGCCTGGGCTGATCTGCCTTTTCCATGACCATCTCCGAAAAAGCTGGTTGAGATATCATATTCCGCAGAAGCATGCACTCTCTTCCAACGGAAAGCTGTAACACTGTTCTGAAACACTCTATGTTAGCGTGGTGCTGAGAATAACCTTGACCGCCGGAGGCAGGCGCGTTAGCGCGTATGGAGCGACGCCCCCCTGCCGCATGGTCATGCGGCAGGGAAAGGGGCGGAGTGCGAGCGTAGCGTTTTCCGCGCAAAACGCAAGCGACAGCAAGTAGCGGCAAGGCCGATCGAACGTCATTGAGAGTTCGCGAAAGCAATGTCACGCGCAGCGGAACCGAGTGAAGCGCGGCTTCACGAGGCGCAAGCGAGCCGAACGTGGACACATGCTGGCTTTGCGGCAACGGAGGCTGCCGCCTGTGCCGCAGTAAAAATACACGTCTCGTACAGCGTTATCAACATGGTTCCATAATGGAGTCTTCTGAAAAAAAGATTGCAAGGGTATGCGTGAGCGTACCCTTGCAATCTTTTCACATCTGAAAGGGAGAAC
Source organism: uncultured Mailhella sp. (assembly GCA_910579055.1). Lineage (GTDB taxonomy): Bacteria > Desulfobacterota > Desulfovibrionia > Desulfovibrionales > Desulfovibrionaceae > Mailhella. Next base: position 4,635 of record CAJTSU010000115.1, read on the forward strand.
TAATCGAGAGAGTCAAGGGAGGAAGAAGCGCCCGTCTTGGCGGCACGCTGTTCGGCTGCTTCAAGCGCGGCCTGGAGTTCAGCCTTCTCCGCATTGAGCTTTTCCTTTTCGGCATCGGCGGATTCATGGGCGGCCTTCAGCTGCTTTTCCAAAGAGGCAATGCGGCGGCGGGCACCGGCAAGGCAACCGGTGGTGGTCATGCGATCCCACATGAGCATGAGCAGAACCATAAGCCCGCCCAGCGTGAAACAAATCAGCATAAGCGAGTACAGCGGCATGGGAATGGATTCCATGGGCTCCAGGAAAAGCAGGTCAAGACGCAACACCACAGGCTCAGAGAACGAACCCTGGTTCTGCACAAAGAACATCATAACGAAAAAAAAGACCAGTACCAGCAGGAATACCTTAATATAGCGCATTTCCACTCCTTTCTATGCCCTTGCGGGCGTCACGCGATCTGCCCGGGGGCGCTCCCAAGTCGTCTGAACACAGGATGCAGACGTTCCCGCGTTCTGTCCAGATGTTCGGGAATGACCCGCACGTCGTCCAATACCGCCATAAACGAAGAATCGCCGTTCCAACGCGGAACGACGTGCATGTGCACATGCTCCCGAATGCCCGCCCCGGCGGCCTCGCCGAGGTTGAGCCCCACATTGAGCCCCTGCGGGCAACAGAACTCGCGCAGTGCGCGGCAGGAAAGCTGAACCAGTTCCATCATTTCCGCGCTTTCTTCAGCGTCAAGTTCGGTAATATCCGGCACATGCCTGTAGGGAATGACCATCAGATGCCCCGCCGCATACGGGTAACGGTTGAGCATCACAAAAAGCCTGCGTCCACGCCAGACAACAAGGCGGCGCCGATCATCCTCGTCCCGTTCCGGCCCGGATTCCATGAGAGGAAGGCAGAACGCACACTCGCCGGATTTCGGCCCGAGAATATAGTCGATACGCCAGGGAGCCCAAATGTCTTTTGTCATCCGCAAACCTTTAAAACCTTGTGCACCTTTGTTCTCGCCAGTTATCAAGCCTGTCGAGCGATCCGCCGACAAACTGACCCGATGGCGTTTCTTTCTCTAGCATGACCGAAGCTTGGCGGCAAGCGGCCAGGGAATACCCTTTTTTATTTTTCCGCCGGCGCAGATAACTATCACGTTCCGGCGCGTTTTTGGAGTGCATTTGACCGGCACCATACAGCACTCTTTCAGGCGCTGTCCATTCCGTATCCGGATGCCACAAGCTCTCCGGCGTAACGCAATTGTTCTTCACGGCCCGCTATCTCCCCGTTCTGCCGGGCCATGAGCACCATATCCAGAATCCGCCCATACGCGGGGCCGGGCGCAAGATCCATATTCCGCAAATCTTCTCCGTTGATTTCAAGGGTGATCAAACGCTCACGATAGACGTAATGCGTCAGTTTTTTGCGCAATTCCTCATCTTCCACTCTGGCCACCAGATACAGCAGCCCCTCAAGAGGTACACGGCGCAGGATACGGTGCAGTTCACCAGGGCGCCCTTCTTCCTTCTGCCAGGCCAGCACTTTCGGCAGGGTGCTCATGATCGCCGTGCGGACTTCCTTCAGGCGCACGGTTCGTTTTTCCGGCAGATCCAGGCGCTTCAAGACCTCCCCGAGCATCTGCGCGGAGCTGTTTCGGCACAGAGCCAGCAGACACAACAACAGAGGGTCCGGGCTTTCGTCCTGATACAAGCGCCTGTACCAGTCGAACACATCCAGTGTGGTGCGCAACAGTTCGGCTTTCCAGGGCGGCATATCCAGCTCGGCATGCACGGCTTCAAGCATGCCGAATTCCTGCATACGGCTGAAACAGTTGAAGGAAAATTCTTCCTCAAGCATCAGCTCCAGTTCGTTGCACACGCGCGCGCCGGACAACCGTTCCATCAGGCCAAGTTCCAGCGCGTTACGGATCAGCCGATCACACTGCGGCCCGATCCGGAATCTGTAGCGCTGCTCAAAACGCACGGCGCGCAATGCCCGTGTGGGATCCTCGACAAAACTCAGGGCGTGCAGCACGCGAATGCGCTTCTGACGAATATCTTCCTGCCCGTTGAAAAAATCGGCAAGCAGGCCGAAATTCTTGTCATTGAGCTGAACGGCCATGGCGTTGATGGTGAAATCCCGGCGGTACAGATCCATCTTGATGGAGGACAGCTCAACCGTGGGCAGCGCGGCAGGAGAACTATAGTATTCCAGGCGCGCCGTAGCCACATCCACGCGAAATTCCTCTTTTTCTGGAGCGTCGGGGTCAATGGCGCGCAGGGGGAAAAGCACCAGTGCCGTCATGAACGCCCGGTGTTCGCGCACCCTGCCGCCCATTCTTTCCGCCAGAGCGCGGGCAAAGGAAAACGCGCCCCCTTCCACCACCAGATCCACATCCATATGCGGCCAGCGGCCCTTGCGGCGCTCCATGAGCAGATCCCGCACAAAGCCGCCCACCACGTACACATTGACGCTGCGCGCCGCGCCCAGTTCTCCGGCAATACGCAACAGAGTGAGGCAGGGGCCGGGCAGAACGCTTTTCATAAGCCCGGCGAGGCTGCGTCGGCGCTCCTTTTTCTGGCGGGGCTGCGGCAGGCGAATTTCGCCATCCATAAACAGCCGGATCAGATCCGTACGCGTGACCACACCAGTCAACGGCAGAGTATTAAGCGCGTCGGGCGTCTGCCCGTCTACGGACACAAGTTCCCCGTCCGGTCCCGCGTCCGCATCCACGACGGGCACCAGACGCTGCCTCGCCCCCACGATGATATCCATAAGCGCCTGCAGCCCCGCCTGACGCGATACCACCTGGAACGCACGCTGCATATAGTCCGCCACGCGCGCGGCACCAAGCCCGTGGGAAAGCGCCTTGACCGTGAGCTGGTATTCAAGCAGCCCCACACAACGCCCGGCGGAGTCCTGCACGGGGACTGCCTTGAGTCCGTAACGAGCCATGACGGATTCCGCCTGTTCCAGAGTGCTGTTCTCCCTCACTCCGACCACAGGCGAGGACATCAGTGTGGAGGCGGTTCGTTCCGGATTGGCCTGGATGGACACCAGTGAAAGAATGGCGTCCCTCAGTTCAGGGAGGCTTTTGTCGCGTACCGAGGCGGAAGCGGCATAGCGGTGCCCGCCACCGCCAAGTTGCGCACATACCTGCCCTACATCAATGCTCTCCACCTGACTGCGGGCCACCACCTGCACCATATCTTCCATAGCACCCAAGGCAAAAAGTACCTTGCAGGGCTGCATATCCATAAAACGAGGAGCCAAGGTTGCGAAATCACTCATATAGTGATCCATACACGCAGACGCCAAAGCCAGGGACACGCCAGCCAGGTCATGCAGTTCCGCGCTTTCCAGAAGCTCATTGAGCGCTTTCAGCTGTTCACGTGTCAAATCATGCCGAACCAGACCGGAGATCAGAGAGAGATCCATGCCTTGCCCCAGCAACCAGGAGGCAGCGGCGAAATCTTCCGGCGTGGTGGAGACATAGGTAAAGGCTCCAGTGTCTCCGTAAATCCCCAGACCAAGCAGCGATGCCTCCTCGCAGCGCAAAGGGATGCCCCGTTCGCGCAGGGCGCGAACCAGCAAGGTACACGTGGAACCCAGCATTTCCACATGTTCCTCTGCCGCCCGGATACACTCCTCGCCACACGGGTGATGATCCCATATGTGAATCTCCACTCCGGGACGTTCCAGCAAAAAGCGGACATGGGGAATACGCTCTGCCTGGCGCGCATCCACAATGACAAGGCGTTCGACCTGAGAAAGCTCCGCCTCTCTGGGAGGAACAAAACCATAGAGCCAGCGCAGGGCGTCCTCGTAGAATTGCTGGAGAGCTTTTTCCTGGGTGCCGGGGAAAATGAGCATGGCCCCCGGATACAGCAGGGATGCTCCGATCAGCGAGGCCAGAGCATCGAAATCTGCATTCTGGTGACAGGTAATGGCGGTGACTTTCATGCTCGTCCCCTTTTCGGGCCGGAACAATCCCCCAAAAAATCAGAGGAAGAACCCGGTACCTTTTCCGCCACGTCCGTTTCAAAATCAGCGGATGTGACATTGCCGGATTCGGAATTGCGGGGGTGACAGCGCGCAAACACCTCGCGCAAACGGCGCACACCAATATGCGTGTACAGTTCCGTGGCCGCGAGATCGCTGTGGCCCAGCAAAAGCTGCACGGTGCGCAGATCCGCTCCGCCTTCGAGTAAATGTGTGGCAAAACTGTGGCGCAAGGTATGAGGCGAAATGTCCTTGACAATACCTGCGGCAAGCGCGTGTTTCTTGATGATTTTCCACACTGCCTGCCGGGTAAGCCCCGTGCCCGAACGGTTGAGGAAAAAGGCGTCGGTCTGGGGTGCGAACAGAGGGCGGCACTCCGCAAGGTACGCGCGCAACAGATCCACGGCTCGGTCATGCAGCGGCACCAGACGTTCCTTGCGCCCCTTGCCGAACACCCGCACCACGCCCCGCTGAAAATCCACATCCAGCGGCTTCAATCCCGTCACTTCCGAAACCCGCAAACCGGCCGCATACATGAGCTCCAGCATGGTCCGATCCCGGCGGCCAAGCGGAGAAACCCCATCAGGGGCGGCAAGCAGAGCGCGCACTTCATCCACGGTGAGCACGTTGGGGATTAATTGCGGCAGTTTAGGGCCGTCAAGCAGTGCAGCGGGATTGCCCTCAATCAGCCTCTCCTCCGCGCACCAGCCCAAAAACCCGCGCAGACAGGAAAGCCGCCGGGCAAGGGTGCGGTGCCCGTCTCCTCTGCGGCGCAGCCAGACAATAAACAGCAGCAGGCTTTGATCGTCAAAAAGAGGAGGTTTTTCACCGTCACTCGGACGGATTCCGCTTTCCTCGCAAAATTCTCCGAGCGAGCGCAGATCCTGCCGGTAGGCATCCACCGTGTGCGTGGACAGCCCACGCTCGGCAAGCAGCATATCGAGCCAGCGCACACCATGAACCTGAAGCCAGGTTTGACTGAAATCCGGGGAACGCGTTACAGCAATCATGGAGCCTCCGTAAACAATGAAGGTAGCCGGGCAAAACGGGCACGTCAAACGCCTTTTGCAGCGGCCTTCTCCGTCAGTTCCCCCCGTTCTCCCTGCCCATCATCTCCTTACGTTTACGCCACAGAGTCACGCTGTTGATGCCCAACATCTCGGCGGCCCGCTCCATGCTGACCCCCATGCCCAGTACCCGGCGGATATGGGCTTCCTCCACATCGCGCAAGGTGGGAAAGCGTGGGGTGCCGCTCCCTTCACGGCCCGAAGCAGGCTCCAGAGCGGCCGCCAGACCAGCCGGGAAATCTCCCACCGCCACCTCGCGCCCGGCCGCAAGCACAGCGGCCCGCTCCATGGCGTTGCGCAGTTCCCGCATATTTCCCGGCCATTCATAAAGACACAGTTTCGCCAGGATTTCACCGGGCAAGCACGGCTCTTCCACCAAAGCGTTCCTCCGCGCGGCCTCCTGCAAAAAACGCCGGGCGAGAAAGGGGATATCCTCCCGCCGCTCACGCAGGGGAGGAACGCGGCATTCAAACACATTCAGGCGATAATAGAGATCCTCACGAAAATTTCCCTGCTGCACCAAGGCGGCCAATTCTTTGTTGGTTGCGGCGATGACACGCACATCCAGACGTTTCGCCTGATTGGACCCGACCCGTTCCACTGTCCTGTTTTCCAGAAATTGCAACAGACGGGCCTGTGAAGACGCGGAAAGCTCACCGATCTCGTCAAGGAACAGTGTTCCTCCTTCTGCCAGTTCAAACTTGCCGGGCTTGTCCTTCACCGCTCCGGTAAACGCACCCCGGACATGCCCGAACACTTCGGATTCAAACAGCGTATCAGCCAGCGAGGAACAGATCACCTCGACAAAGGGGCCATCCGCGCGCGGCGACAAGTTGTGAATGGTTCGCGCCAGTGCTGTTTTACCCGCTCCGGTTTCACCGGAAAGCAATACTGTGGCTTCGCTGGGCGACAGGCGTTCCACCAGAATACGCAGTTCAAGCGATGCCGGAGAACTCAGTCCGGAAAAATACGACGGCGCGCGCAGTTCTTCGTTTTCCTTTCTCAGGCCGACGATCTGGGACACCTTGTCCAGAAGATGTTCAAGCTGCTCCGTATCAAAAGGTTTCGGCAGATAATCCCAGGCTCCGGCCCGGATTGCGGACACGGCATTATCAAAGGCGGCAAAGGCCGTCATGACCACACAGACGAGACTCGGCCGGAGGTGCCTCGCCTCTCCCACCAGTTCCACCCCGGACATACCTTCCATGCGCAGATCGGTCAGGAGAAAGTCGAATTCCCCGCGTGCAAGCTCGTGCAACGCCTGTTCCGCCGATGACGCGCCCGCCGCCCTGTGCCCGAGGGAGGTCACTGTCATGCATAAGGTTTTGACGATAGACTCGTCATCATCAACAATCAGTACATTGAGCCGCGTCATCGCATATCCTTTGGAGCAGAATCCCTATCTTTTAGAGTGTTTTGCGATTGAAAGTATCTACCAGCCATGATCCTATGTTCTGGCGCGCAGGTTTCACGCCTCCGCCGGAGCTTGCTCTGCTGTCCATGCCTGTACGCCCTGCGGGCTACAGGCACGGC
>CAJTSU010000116.1:0-5140 GCA_910579055.1 uncultured Mailhella sp.
CCTATCCGTCGGCTGCGGAGTCAGTCGGCGGATGGGGCGACTGTGGATTGAAACACGATGGGGAGAAAAGCGAAATGCTTGTGTTGATGGCGCTGTGCGCGAGGTGTGCCTTTGCTCCGACAAGGGCGGCAACGGATGTTGCCGTAAAAGTAGCATGTATTCACGGCCAGCTCGCTTGCGACTTCGTGCGGCTGGCGAAAAATCCCTCTTGACAGAATGATATCGGTTGGGAATATTCAATGTGAAAATCATGACGATTAGCTTGAAACATACGGAGAATCGTGATTTTCGGAATATGAGGTGCGGTTTTTTGCTGCATCTCCCTCACATTTGCAGTCCAAGGAGAGAGACTATGGAATTGAGCAGGAGAGCCATGCTGGGAACCCTCGGCGGCATTGCCGCTGGCAGTGCCGTCGCGGCCATGGTGAAAACAGGAGTTGCCGCTGCTGAAGGACCAGTGGTTTCGCCCGGTCAGAACGGTCATTTTGCTCAACAGTATGGGGAGTTCGGCTGGAAGCCCCATAAACTGGATCCGGACGAATGCGCGAAGATTGCCTATGATGGCTACTGGTACAAGGGCTATGCCTGCGGATACGGCGCGTTCTACAGCATCATCGGGGTGCTGGGCGAAAAGTACGGCGCTCCGTACAATACGTTTCCCTTCACCATGCTTGAGGCCAACAAGGGCGGGATCTCCGACTGGGGCACCATCTGCGGTGCGCTGTACGGCGCGGCCGCTGCATATGCTCTGTTCTGGGGCCGCAAGGAGCGTGACCCCATGGTGACGGAGCTGTACCGCTGGTACGAGCAGACCGCTCTGCCCATCTATCAGCCGGGCGACATGGCGCAGGGCGTGAAGGGAGATATTCCTTCCAATCCCTCTGGATCGGTGCTCTGCCATATTTCCGTATCCAAATGGTGTTACAACACCAAGCTCCCCGCCTCCGGCAAGGAACGCAGCGAGCGCTGCGGCCGCATCACCGCCGACGTGGCGCGCAAGGCCGTTGAAATCTTCAACGCCAAGATCGATGCGGGCAAGGAATGGAAGGGGGCCGCGGGCAAGCCGGAGGCGCTCAAGTACTGCGGCGAATGCCATACCAAGGGCGGCGAATCCGATATCGCCAAGGGTATTATGGACTGTACTCCCTGCCACAGCGGCACTGAACATACCATGAACAAGTTCAAGGATCACCCCTAATCCGCATGAGGCTGCTGACGTTGTCAGCAGCCTCGAACATTGCGAGCAGGTCGCGGCTTTGCCGCGCCGTAAAGCGAGTAATTTTCGTGCCTTTCCGTCAAGCCGCTTTGCGGCTTGGACGGCGCAAACGCCGCGAAGCGGCGTTTGTCATCAGTCGAGGCGGAGTGCCGGATCCCCGGCATTCCGCCTTTGCCGCGTTCTGGTTCCCCGCGCTGATCTTCTCCGCCCCTGCCTGAAGGGGAAAGACATCTGCCTCAGCGTGAGGCATAGCGGGTAGTCTGCCTGACTCCTAGATAAGAGGCCACGGTTTTGGTTTTCCCGCTGCTCAGGGCAAACCCTCCGTTCATCAGCCTGTCGATTTCCTGCGCGCGTACCTGAGCCGAGGGCGCGCCCAGCAGCACGGCAATGAGCCGGGTCTTCCCCCGTCGGGCGGTGGTGATGATATTGTAGCCCGAGGCGGTGGTCCAGCCTGTTTTCAGGCCATCCGCCCCCTTGTAGCGCCCAAGCTGCGGGTTTTTGTTCTCGCATGTGCGGTTGTGGATGGTGACGGTACGGGCGGAATGGTAGCGCAGTGCCTTGGGAAAGCGCGCAATATAGTTGCGGGCGAGGTTGAGCATGTCGCGCGCGGTTGTATACTGCCCCTTGGCGGGCAGGCCGTGCGGCGTTTTGAACGTGCTGTTGTCCATGCCCAGTTTTTTGCCGATGCTGTTCATTTTTTTGATGAAAGCCGCCTGCGATCCGTAGACATGCTCGGCAACCGCGCAGCTGGCGTCGTTGCCCGAAGCCACGGCCATGCCGTACAGCAGGCGTTCAAGCGTCAGCTTGTCCCCGGGGCGCAGCCCCATGCGTGAACCTCCCTCCAGCGCCGCGCGGCGGCTGACCCTGACGTTATCCTTGAGCGAAACCCTGCCGTCCTCCACGGCATCGAACACCAGATACATTGAGAGAATCTTGGTCAGAGAGGCGGGCGGAACCCTGGCGTCGGCGTTCTGTTCATACAGCACCACACGTTTGTCCAGATCGTAAAGAATGGCGCTTTTGGCCCGGATGGGCCCGGCCAGGGCGGACAAAGGCAGGGCAAGGATACAGACGAACAGCGCGGCGCATGCGGCGCGGAGCGGGAGGACTTTGCCGGAGGGGAAAGAAAAAACGCGCATGGGGAGATCCTTTGGGCTTTGGGAAAGGCGAAACGGTATTGTCTTTCAAGGCACACTTCTACTCCATATTTCAAAAATATTCCAATTATTTCAAGAAGAAAGTGATAAATAATGATTTGCATGGCTTATAGATTCTCTAGAGTATTCCGCCATTGAAATATTTGACGGAATCGAGCACGGCGAGACTCCGCCGCGACGCCGGAGCAGCCGCAATTCACTTGCGGGGTACAGCTCCGGCGTCAGGCGTGAAACCTGCGGGCCAGAACACAGGAGCCTGGCTGGCGGCTCCTTCAGTGGCAATTCCGCCAAATCAGTACAAGGTTCCCCGGAGCCGGATGCCAGGCAGAGAGTCCTGACCCGGTGTAACGGGGCCGCAGCGCGGGTTGGCTGTGAGGTTGTCTATGAGCAAGCTGTCATGTTCCGCCCCGCAATTTTTCTGCCCGATTCCCTGAAAAATGGAAGACCGGCTTCCAGGGGGATGGAAGACGGTCGGAAACGGCGGCCAGCCAGGGGGAGACTTATTCCGCCGTGAATTTGATTTTCGGGTTCACAATATCGTCATGGCTTTCCGCCGCATGGCGCGCGAATACATCCTGAATGCCGGGGATTTCTCCCATGCCCCTGAGTACGGGAAAGACGGTCAAGCCTTCCTTTCGGAGCAGAGAAGCCCAGGAATCCGGCTCGTCGCCCGCGAGGTCGTTGCGGGCATGCTCTCCAGCCACTACCATAAACGGCATGATCCAGACGCGGGCAACTCCCTTTTCCTTCAGTATGGGGATGATGTTTTCAATGCGCTGGTAGCCTTCCACGGAAGCCATGAAGGCAAGAGGATCAATGGAATTCATCACGGCATTCATGCCCGCGAATACCATGTCGCAGCGTCCGGCGTCCTGTCCGTGAGCCATGAACAGCACGGCGTCGCCGCTTTTGCGGGCGGAAGGCACGGCATGCAGAGCGGCCTTTGCCACGGCCTGCGCGTCATCCATGGATTCCACCAGCGGGCGGCCCAGCCTCATGGTTCGGAAGCGCCCGGGGTGTTGGATCGCGTTGCTCTGGAGCAGACGATCGAGCTTGGTGAATTCCTCCCCTGCCATGATGTGCAGCGACTGCACGGACAGATCCGTCACCCCCTGTTCGGCCAGGGCGTCCAGCGCCTCGTCCACGGAGTGGACTTTTTTGCCCTGTCTGTTGAGTTTGGTACGGATGATGTTGGAAGTATATGCCCATACCAGAGCTTCGCCCGGTTCCAGCGCGGGGCGGAAGGCCGCTTCAATGCCTTCGTAGGCGGGCAGAGCCTTCTCTTCACTGGTTCCGAAGGCTACCAGCAGGATGCCTTTCTTGCCCGCTTCAGGGGGCTGACCCGCAAAAGCGAAAGGCAGAAGAACAGTCAGGGTGAGCAGCAGGGCAACGCCTGTGCTCAGGCCGCGTTTGAGAAAGAAATGGTTGTGCATGCGAACTCCCGTGTTGTCGCGCCGGGCCGCGAAATGTGGAACAGGCGGCGCCGCGCTCCGGGTTCTGAAGTCGCCGCCGGGGTTCGGATCATGTTTCAACGCAGGGGAGGGCACAAGAAAGCTCCATGATCGCGCGATCATGGAGCTTTCCGTATTTTGCTCCTTAATACCTGCCGACAATGATCCCGTGCCGGAGGGGCGTCCCGCGCGGGCGGGACGTTCCTTGTCAGGCAGGTCTTCCGGCTTGCCTCGCGGTTCCCGGCCTTCCCGGAATATACTTCCAGTGGCGCACAGGGAGAACCGTTCTCTTCGGCCATTCAGCGAAGAAGAAGCTCACGGCGGCGGGTCCGCTCCCGTTTCGCACGGGATTCCCTATCAAGTCCAAAGGACACCTGACAGCGATAACCTACACACGGAACAGGCTTGCTGTCAATTGCGGCGGACGGAGAGGGCGCTTGATGTTATTCCGGGTGATAATGGGTGAGAAAGCTCACGTCCACGGGGCTGACCACGATTTCCATATCTCCCAGCATCTCGCTTTGCGTCATGCGGCCCGAAGCGACTTCCATCATGAAGGCACCGAGTTTTTCCACTCCTTCCTCCATGCTGTATTCCTTGGAAATAACTCCGCCCAGGTTCACGTCAATGTTGTCGGCAAAGCTGTCCGCTGTCGCGGGATTGCCGGTGATTTTGACCGTGGGCGAAACCGGACTGCCCACGGGGTTTCCCACTCCCGTGGTAAACAGGATCATCTGCGCGCCGCTGACAGACAGGGCCGTGATGTTTTCCGTGCCGGGCGCGGGCGCGTCAAGGAAGACCAGCCCCCGTTTCGAGGGGCGTTCGCCGTACTCCAGAACTTCCCGCAGAGGACGGGTTCCCCCCTTGCGAACATTACCGAGCGCCTTTTCCTCAAGCGTGGTGAGCCCTCCCGCGATATTGTCCGCGCTCATGGGCCAGACTCGTGTGCCCTGATAGATGGCCTGATCCTCCATTCTCTTGACAACCATCTTCATGCGGGCCGCCACGTCAGGGCTTGCCGCCCGTTCAATGAGCGAATGCTCCGCACCGACCACTTCCTCGGTTTCGCTGAGAATCCATGTGGCTCCGGCATCCACCATGCAATCTCCCAGCATGCCGAGCAGGGGGTTGGCGGTGATGCCCGACGTGGTGTCCGATCCGCCGCATTCCGCCCCGATCACCAGTTCTGACAGAGGAACAGGCTCCCGCTGCTGTGCACTGGCCTTGCCCATAAGCCTGACGGCGAGGCGCACGCCCTGTTCCGTGGCTTTAAGCGTTCCGCCGCAGGGCTGAACGGCCAGCCATTCCACCGGCTT
>CAJTSU010000116.1:5276-5517 GCA_910579055.1 uncultured Mailhella sp.
CGTCTGTCCCCGCCCGAAGGGAACCGTAACGGCCACCGCTCCGCGCACGAGGGAAGCGATGCGCCGCGCCACGGGGTTGATGTTGTCCATGGCGGCAATGACCGCCAGACGGTTGCGGATGCCGACCTGACCATCAGGGCGGCGATAGCCCTGGAATTCCTGTGCGAATGTCATATGCGTTCTCCAAAATACAGGGTTGGCGCGTTATTCTCTGCCGCGGTAGCCGGAGAGGTTGTGGCTG
>CAJTSU010000116.1:5527-11225 GCA_910579055.1 uncultured Mailhella sp.
AACGTGCTCCCCGGAGGCGATGTCCGCCGTGGCGTCACCGATGGCGGAGCCGTACTTGAACACCGGGGTTCCCTGCGCAATGGCGCATACAGCCAGTTTGTGCCCCATGGGAATATCCTGAAGGGCGGTGAAGCTTTCTTCACCTCTCTCTGTGGTCACCGTACAGCGTTCTCCTTTCTTTACGGGTTCCAAAGCCGTGACGACATTGTCCTTCGGATCAATAAGCAGAGTTTTGTCCATGATGTTTCCCCGCTGAACAGGCTGAAATTTTTGAATCGTTTTGTTGTAGCGTTTAAGGTATTTCACAACAGGCCTTGAAAAAGATAGTCTTGTTTTTGGATAAAGGCGATGTTATTTTTTCCCTGAAAACAGAGGAAGACTCTGTAGCAGAATAGCGTTGAAAATAACCTTGAGCCGCTTTGCGGCAGGGAACATTGCCCTCCATACCGGAGCAAAAGCACATGTCTCTTTCAAGAGAAATAAAATAATTATATATTTCACTATGATGTATAGGTATGACATATTATTTGTCTGACGGTATAAGATACCAGAGAGCCTATCATGCCGGATTCCATTGAGGAACGTCATGAACGGGCCACAGGCGTTGGAAACGCCCGCATACGGGAGAACCTGCGCCTGGAGCGCGCCGCTTTTCCCGTTCTGCCATCCGTGTGCGTACCCCCGTCATTCCCGGCGTCAATGCCTCGCGGGCCGTTGTGCGCGCCCCGGGAGAGCATTTGAAGGATATGCAGAACATGCGCTGGGAGCTGCTTTTGTACCATGCGTACGGAAGCGCGAAATACGCAGGTCTCGGCCGGCGCTGCCGAAAGTACGCCGTGCCGGACGGGGAGTGCATGAAAGAGTCTGAAGAAACAGCCCGGCATTCCGCCCGCGTGGTCAGCGCGAAGGAACATGCCGGGTCTTGCCAGTAACCTTTTACCGCATGAGGTGTCCGATGAAATACGCAGTCCGAGTCAGTCTGCTCCTTCTGAGCGTTTTTTTACTGGGGGCGAATTCCGTTTCAGCCGCGTTTCCCGATCGGCCCGTCACCATCGTTGTCGGATTCGCTGCCGGGGGCGCGGGCGACATCATCGCCCGTTCCGTGGGGCTGGCGCTGGAAAAGGAACTGGGACAGCCCGTGGTCATCGTAAACAAAGGGGGCAGCGGCGGCGCGCTGGCCATTGGCGACGCCCTGACCAGGCCCGCCGACGGCTACACCATTGTGGGCACTATCAGCGCGGCCCTCACCCTGGATACACTGACCTCGAAAACCCGTTATAACCTGGCGGACTTCAGCCTGCTCGGCATGACCGGCGTGTATCAGGAAGGTTTTTTCTGCCTGGCGGACAAGCCGTGGAAAAGCATGAAGGAGCTTGTCGCCTGGGCCAGGAAGGAAAACAGGGCGCTGAGCTATCCGTCTTCCGTAGTGTTCGACAAGCTGATCACCCGGTACATCGGCGAGAAGGAAGGCATTGAAATCCGCGCCGTGCCCGTGCTGGGCGGGGCTGCGATTATTTCCTCGGTGCTGGGCGGGCATACCGATTTCGGGTATGGCGGCGGCTTTCAGTCCTCGTATGTGAAAGCCGGCAAGATGCGTCATCTGGCTGGCATCGGCAGCCGGCGCTCCCCGTATGCCCCCGATGTTCCTACTCTGGCCGAGGAAGGCTGGCCGTTGCTGGTGTTCGACAACTACTTTGCCTTCTACGCTTCCAAAAAAGTTCCCGCCGAGATTCTGACCAGGCTTTCCGAAGCTCTGGTGCGCGCGGGCAACCAGCCCTCCGTACAGCAGGCCCTGGCCGAAAAGGCCGGGGTGTATCCCGCCGTGTTCAATGCCGAGGAATCCACAAAGATTCTGGAGGAAAGTCTGATCCGCTACCGGAATATGCTTGAGGAAATGAAGAAATAACGCTGCGGACGTCCGCGGACAAGGCCATTACCCCGTTGAGGAGCTTCTATGCGGATTCAGGAATTCTGCGTGAACATATTGCTGATGATCGCGAGCATTGTCATGGTGCTCTTCATCATTCCGGAATGGACGCCGGAGCCGCAGGGCTATGGTCTGGCGGCGTCCACCCTGCCCAATGCGATGTGCGTTGTCATTGGAACGCTGGCCTGCTTCCAGCTTGTCAGCGGCGTGCGGCGCGGTCTGGTGCGCAACGGGGATCAGCCCGTTTCCTTTGATGTCGTCATTCATCTTGCCAAGTATTTCGGTGTGATGCTGCTGGTCTTTCCCGCCTGGAAATGGCTGGGCTTCGTGCCGGGCGGCATGGCGGTGCTGGCGCTTCTGTATGTTGTGACAGGCATCAGAAACAGGGCGGCGATTGCGTTGATCTGCGCGCTGCTGCCCGTGGTCTGCCATGTTCTGCTCTGGTACGGGCTGCATATTCCCACGCCCTGAGACGGGGCGGACATACAAGATAAGAGTACGCCGTTATGGAAAATTTTCTTCTCGGACTGGGGGATGTCTTCAACCAGACCTCCCTGGCGTTCATGCTCTTCGGGGTTGTCTGCGGCATCGTCGTGGGCGCCGTCCCCGGACTGAGCGGGCCGATGGCCATCGCCCTGTGCATTCCTCTTACCTATTACATGACGCCGGTAGGGGCGGTAGGCTTTCTGGTGGGCATCAACAAGGGCGGCACCTTCGGCGGTTCCATCGCCTCCATCCTGCTGAATACCCCCGGTTCTCCGGAATCGGCAGCGACCTGCTACGACGGGTACCCGCTGGCGCTTCAGCGCAAGGGAGAAAAGGCGCTCAAGATTTCCCTCTTTGCCTCGTTTTTCGGGGACACCATTTCCGCCATTTCTCTGGTGCTGCTCTCTGTGCCGCTGGCTTCCGTGGCGCTGAAGCTCGCTCCCGCCGATATCTGCGCGATTATTCTGTTCTCTCTGGTGCTGGTATCCGGGCTGGACACCGGCTCCATGTCCAAGGGGCTTATCGCGGGAGCGCTCGGCATGCTGCTCGGCTGCATCGGGCTTGATCCGGTCAGCGGTCAGCCGCGCCTGGATTTCGGCATACTTCAACTGAGCGCCGGCATTCCGCTGATGTGCCTTGCCATTGGCACGCTGGCCATGTCGGAAATCCTTTTCCAGATGCAGAAATCCCGCCTGCTGGAAAAGAGCGGCGCGGAACTTGCGCGCACGGCTTCCCGCGCAGAGAGCCGCGTGAGCCGGGCGGAGCTGAAATCGGTCATCCGCACTGCCGTAAGGTCTTCCGGCATCGGAGTCGTGATCGGCGTACTGCCCGGATTGGGCGCGACCATGGCCGCATTCATGGCCTACGGAGCGGCGAAGAAGGCTTCAAGGCATCCCGAGGAGTTCGGCAAAGGCTCGCTGGAAGGCGTAGCCGCGCCCGAAGCGGCGAACAACGCCATCATCGGCGCAAACCTCGTGCCGTTGCTGACGCTGGGCATTCCCGGCAACGTCGCGGCGGCCATTATTCTCGGTGCGTTCATGATCCATGGGCTTACCCCCGGCCCGCTGATGTTCGAGGAAAACCCGCGCCTGATTTACGGCATCTATGTTGCCGTATTCATGGCCGGGCTCATGAACCTGCTTGCGGGCTCCGCGGGACTGCGTCTGTTCATCCAGGTTATGGGGATTCCCCGGAGCATCCTGTATCCCGCCGTGCTGTATATCTGCATTGTGGGAGCCTATCTGGTGGGCAGTTCGGTGTTTGGGGTGGGTGTCATGTTCTGTCTTGCCCTGCTCGGCTTTTTCATGCGCAAGTTCGGCTATTCCTTTGTCACGTTTCTGATTGGTTTTGTGCTTGCTCCGGGCTTTGAGCTTTCCCTTCAGCAGACGCTGATCCTGAGCGGGGACGATCCGAGCGTGTTCGTCACCCGGCCCCTGCCGCTGATCATGCTGGCGGCGTCTGTGCTGCTGGCGTTCCGCACCTGGCGCAATGCCCGGAAAAAGCCGGACCCCGCGCCTGACAGCGAGAATGCCCCGTTTTCGCTGGATTAGAGCATTTTGCCATCACAATATATTGAAGATATTGAAGCCGGGAACTACGCAAAATCGCTGTAAACAGGGCCGCGGGAGATTTTGGCCCGGCATGTGCCTTCAACCATAAAACGATTCGGGAGAATATATGGAAACACAAACCAGAATCTGCGTCTTTGACTACGCTGCGACGCCGGACGAGGCCGTACCCGACGCGGGCAGCATCAGAAGGATGATCACCAGGGAAAATTCGGGCATGGATCTGACCCTTTCCAAGGGCACGCTGAAGCCCGGGGCGGGGCATACATGGCACGCGCACGAAACACAGGATGAAGCGGTGTTCATACTTGAAGGCGAGGGAACCATGCATATCGAAGGGTATGGAGATGTGCGGTACAGGCCGGGCATGAGCATTGTCATTCCCAGGGGGGTGCGCCATTATAACGAGAATACGTCCGATGCCGATGCCGTGCTGATATCGATCTTCAATCCCGCATTGCGCTGAAAACGCGGGGAGCATGCCATGAGCGAACAGACATACACGATTCAAGGAGAAGAACTCCGGCTGTTCTGCGCGGCCCTGTTCATGTCGGAAGGTGTGCCGGAGGACGAGGCGCGCATTACGGCGGATGTTCTGGTGGAAGCCAACCTTACGGGCATGGATTCGCACGGGGTGAGCCGAGTGGCCGCGTATATGGAACGCCTGCGCCAGGGGGGGAACCGCAGGGCCGCGAAAGTGGATGTGCTGGCGGACTTTCCCGCCGGAGCCACCTGGGACGCCAACGGCAGTATGGGGCAGGTGGTTGCGTACCGCGCCATGCGGGCCGCCATGGACAAGGCCCGGAACGTGGGCGTGGGCTTTGTCGCCGTCCGGCACAACAACCATACCGGGGCCAATGCCTACTACGCCCGTATGGCGGCGGAAGGCGGACTGATCGGGCTTATCGCCGGGAACGGGCCGCCCATGGTGGCCCCCTGGGGCAGTGCCTCGCCGTTCTTTTCGACCAATCCGCTGAGTTTCGGTGTGCCTGCCGGGGAAGAGCGCCCGGTTGTCATTGACATGGCGACCAGCGTGTCCGCGCGGGGGAAGATCATTCTCGCCGCGAAAAACGGTACGGAGATTCCCCTGGGATGGGCTGTGGATGAGGAGGGCAATGACACGCGCGATCCTTCTGCCGCCCTGAAGGGCGTGCTGCTGCCTTTCGGCGGACATAAGGGCTATGCCGTGGCCGTCATGGTGGAGGTGCTTTCAGGGTTGCTGTCCGGCGCGGGGTACGGCCCGACCATGAACGAGCACTACAACCGGCACGATGTGCCCGTGAACAGCGGAAACCTGTTTGCCGCCGTCGATGTTTCCCGCTTTGTGCCGCTTGAGGAGTTCAAGCGCGAGGCGGACGGCATGATCCGAACCATCCGTTCCGGCAAGGTACGCCCCGGCTTTGGGGAAATACTACTGCCCGGACAAATCGAGGCACGGATCAGGGAAAACCGGATGATCCGGGGCATTCCCCTGCCTGAACCGGTGTTTCGGGAACTGGAGAAAGAGGGCGCGCGCTGCGGCGTGACGCCCCCTGTGCCGCTTTAGCAGCGTTATTTCAGAGCTTTTCCTTTGCTCCGGCATGGGCGGCACGTTCGTTGCCGCAAAGCGGCCCGTGTTCCCATGGGGGGCGTCGCGTTGCTCTCGATTCCCAAGCCTTGTATATTTACTGATCATCTATTTTATATTTAAACACATCCTGCTTGCGCAAAACAGGCC
>CAJTSU010000117.1 GCA_910579055.1 uncultured Mailhella sp.
TTTTCCGCGCAAAACGCAAGCGAGAGCGAGTATCGGCAACGCCCATCGAGCGTCACCGGGAAGTCGCGGAAGAAAGGGGTCGCGGAGCCGCGTGAAGCGCAGGTTCACGCGGCGCATGTATGATCCGGCGGAAATTAATTCTTCACCCTGAAAGGAAAAGGCCGCAGGACGCTTTTCATCCTGCGGCTGCAGAAAGAAGTAATCCGCACCTGCGCTATTTCCCGCGCAGCCAGAACTCCGCAATATTTATTTCCAGGTTCTCATTCAACTCGGAGATGGAGAATCTGATCGTCCGGCTTTCCAGAACCTTATCATCTTCATCCAGCTTATCAATGATCATGACATGCTTCTTGCCTACGGCCTTGCCGGAGGAGCTGTCGTCCTCCATCATGTAAATGGGCTCCGCCCTGTCAATGATGACTTCCGCGGCTTCCAGAGCCGGATATTCCAATCCGTCTTTTCCGGTGAAGGCGGAATTGTCCAGCGCAAGCTTGTACGTTTTGCCTTGCGTATAGCACCATACCCCCAGAAGCACGAGCAAAGCCACCAGGGCCACATTCACCAGCACATGCTTGATAATGATACGCCTGCGGCTGACCGGAGTGGGAAACTGGCTCATGCGGCACCTCCCGAGTCACCGCGCAGGTCTGCGCGGGCGCGCACCTTGTCGGCATGGCGGCGCCAGGCATGCAGCACCAGCGCGAGAGAAATGATTGCATAACACACGAACACGCGGAAATATTCGCCGATCTGCGCGTCTCCCACCAGATACTTGCCTGCCATGGGAGAAACCACGAACATCAGATGGAAAAGCAGCACGCCCGTGAACACGTTGAGGATGGACGCCCGGGCCACTGTGGCCCCGCCCACCAGCAGGGAGGCAATGGCGAATACGCCGGCCTGTTCATGGCTGTTGTAGGTGTTCAGCGTACCGACGTTCTGGAGAAAGATGATCTGTCCGTAGGCCGCGAGTACGGTGGAAATGACAATGGAAATGATGCGGGTACGCATGACGGGAATGCCCGCCGCATGCGCCACGCCCAGATCCTGCCCGGTGGCCCGCATGTCCTGGCCGAGTTTGGTGCGGCGGAACCACACGATGAACAGACAGAACACGCCGATGACCAGGAAGGTGGCCAGCGGAATATGGATGCCCATGAACTCCAGCGGGATGGCATTGTCCAGAGTATTGCGGATGCCGTCCAGATTGGTCACGTTGCGGATGCCGTACCCGCGCGAGAGCACCAGTTCGGGATTGAGAATGGGCACCACGCTGCCGAAGCCGTACAGCACCGCCAGCTGATACACGCCGTTCATGAAAAAGCCGAGGATATAGGAAGTGACCATTTCCCTGCCCCGCGCCTTGTTCAGCACCGCCCCGCACATCCAGCCGAACAGGATGGCCAGCGGGGTGGCGATGAGAGCGGCCAGTGTCATGCCGTACAGGCCGGAGACGTTCCAGTCGCTGATGAAGATCAGGCCGATCTGCCCGGCCATTGCGCCGAGCACCATGCCGAAGTTCAGCCCCATGCCCGCCATGATCGGAATGAGCAGGGAGAGCACGAGGAACGCGTTGCGCGCCAGTCTGGTCAGCATTTCCTGGATCAGATATTGGGCGGTGAACTGGGAATAATAGATGCCGATGGCGCTCACCACCAGAAAGACAATGGGCACGGCATTTCGGACACAAAAGAG
The DNA here is from genome assembly GCA_910579055.1 of uncultured Mailhella sp. Lineage (GTDB taxonomy): Bacteria > Desulfobacterota > Desulfovibrionia > Desulfovibrionales > Desulfovibrionaceae > Mailhella. Next base: position 1,696 of record CAJTSU010000117.1, read on the forward strand.
TTTGACGGCTTCGCCGCCGGTCATCCTTTTCATGATCTCACCTTCGTCACGCGGGTCAGGGCATAGAGAATCATGCCGTTGGACACGATGATGCGGATAACTTCGGACATGTCGGTCTGGAGCATGCTGTTGATGACCGAGGGCGTCATGGTCAGAATGCCCTGGAACAAAAAAGTGCCCACGACCACGTTGACGATGGAAGCCTTCTTGACCGACGCGCCGCCGATGAGCAACGCCGCCACGGCGGGGAAGGCCATCATGAACGGCCCCATATAAAGCTGAATGAAGCCGAAGCTCTGCTCATACACGATAATGCCGAGCGCCCCCAGCCAGGTGGAAAGAATAACCGAAAGCGTGCGCATGCGATTGATGTTCACGCCGCTGGCCTTGGCGTATTCAGGGTTGGATCCCACGGTGGTCATGGCCGTGCCTGTACGCGTGCGCATGAATACCCACATCAGGCCGCACAACAGCAGGAAAAAGAGAAACATCCCGGTGGGGAAATAGAAGGAATCTCCGAGATTAAAGGCTCCTATGTCGCTGATGGCCTTCTGCCAGAATTCCTCCACGGAAACCGTGGTGCGCAGGCCCTTGCCGGCATAGCCCCACACCATGTTGGAGCTGGAATAGGGCAGCATCAGCCACATGATGCACATGAAGGCCACGGAAGAGAAGCCCACATAGGTGGCAATCATCATTTCCTCGCCCTTGACCTTGTTGAGCAGCAGCCCGTAGCCCCAGCCCAGCACCACGGCGATGGGGGTGGCGATGAGCATGGCGGTCAACACGCCCGGAATTCCCTTCGCCTCCAGCTCCACGCTGGTCACTGCGCCCAGCAGCCCGGCGATGATGCCGAGCGGAAGGCCGAAGTTCAGCCCGCAGCCGGACTGCACCATGGGAACCATGGCCAGCACCAACACGCCGTTCATGCCGAAACGCACCAGCGTGTCGCTGAGTGCAGCGTCAACGGGCACGCCCACAAAAGGCGCCATGACAAACAGCACAACCAGGAAAACCGCGATAAGAATGCGGGGCCAGCCGGCTTCTTCAATAAACTTCTTGACGCGGTTCATGCGCTTGCCGCCTCCGTGCCGTTGGGGTTTTCCGCCGCGACTTTTTCCGCCTCCGCCGCCCCGGCTCCCATGAGCAGGTAGCCAAAGGCTTCAGACGGCGTGGTCGCGGGCAGGATGCCCGCGACGGCACCCTTGTCGATAATGGCGATACGGTCGCAAACCGAACGCAGTTCCTCCAGTTCGGAGGAAATGACCACGATGGTCATGCCGTGTTCGCGGTTGTACTGCTTGAGCGTGTCCAGAACCACCTTTTTCGCGCCCACGTCAATGCCGCGCGTAGGTTCGGCCACAAACAGCAGTTTGGGGCGCGTTTCAAACGCCTTGGCCAGGCAGACTTTCTGCTGATTGCCGCCGGAAAGCTCCTGCACATGCTGTTTTTCACTGGTACACTTGATTTCGAGATCGCGAATATACTTGCGGGCACACTCGGCAATGGCCTCTTCATCACGAATTTTCACCGGGCCGAACTTTTTAAGAAAACGGCCCTGCATCTGAAGCGAGGTAAAGATAATATTCCAGGCGATGGATTCCTCCAGCAGCAGCCCCACGCCGCGCCGATCTTCGGACACGGCGGAAATGCCGGCCGAAAGCGGAGACTCGGGGTTGTTGAGCTCAATATCTTTACCCTCGAAACGTATACTGCCTCCGGCGGGGTGCAGGCCCATGATGCCGTTGGCAATACCCAGTTTGCCCTGACCGGCCATGCCGCCGATACCCAGGATCTCGCCCTCGCGAATGGTCAGGCTGACGTTGCGCACGGTTTCACCGGGCATGTCCACCCAAAGATTTTTAATCTCCATGACGGGCTTGCCGGGCACACGTTCCTCGTGCTTTTCCGCTTCGCCCCGGTCGATCTTGCGCCCTACCATGGCACCGGCGATCTGCCGCACGCTGGTCTGCGCGGGAGTGGTTTGAAGCACAACTTCGCCGTCCCGCAGGATAACAATATCGTCGCAGACGCTCATCACTTCGTGAAGACGATGCGAAATAAAAATAATGGAAATACCGTGCCGGGCCAGACCGCGCATGGAATCGAGCAGAATTTCCGCCTCGCTCTCGGTGAGCACGGCTGTGGGCTCGTCCAGCACCAGAAGCCGGGTGCCCTTTTTGTCGATTTCTCGGGCTATTTCCGTAAACTGCTTGTACCCCACAGGCAGTTCGGAAATAAGCGTGGAGCTGTCGAGTTCGATGTTCAGCCTGGCAATGGCGCTGTCCGCGCGTTTGGTCATGGCGGCGCGGTCCAGCGTGGTCAGACGGTCGCCGAAGGCTTCCACAAGAGGGTTGTACACCAGCGTCTCGCGGTTAAGGACAATATTCTCCGCCACGGTAAAGCCGGGAATCAACGAAAATTCCTGATGCACCATGCCGATGCCCGCTTTCAAGGCGTCCATCGGACTGCGGAAATTGACCTCGGAGCCGTTTATCAGAATTTTTCCCTCATAGCCGCCCGTCTCCTGAATGACGCGCATGCCGAAAAGGATATTCATCAGGGTGGATTTGCCCGCGCCGTTTTCACCAACCAGGCCGAGAATACGCCCTTTTCCAAGGGTAAAATTGACGTTTTTCAGCACTCGGTTGGAAAAATAAGCCTTGCCGACTCCTTCCACACGAAGCAGCGGTTCTTCTGTGCCCATGGGAACCCTTTTTTTATTTAGACAAAGTATGTCTCCGCGCGCATCCCAATCATGTAAAAAACTACATTTATTCTGCGGAGATTTGTTCAGCGCCGCCCCTTTCAGAAAGGGGGTGACTGTACACTAGCACAAAAAGAGGCAAACGGCAAAAGCCCTTTGCGAAGCCGCCGCCAGCGCCAGCCGTAAAAGAAGCGGGAAGGCTGATGCCTTCCTGCGAGGCTGCTGACTTTGGCAGCAGCCTCGAAAATCAGGAGCAGGTCGCGGCTTTGCCGCGCCGCAAGCGACTGATTTTCGTGCCTTCCCGTCAAGCCGCCTTGGCGGCCTAGACGGCGCAAACTCCGCGAAGCGGGGTTTGTCATCAGTCTGACGGGAAGGCAGCAGCCTTCCCGTCTTCATGAATTTACTTGATCTTCTTGTACTTTTCGGGAACTTCAACTTCGGTCATGTGCATATAGCCGTTGCCGAAGATGTACAGGTCTTCATAGACCAGCATGTGGTTCTTCTTTTCCTTGCCGGTGGCGATATCCACATAATAGCCGCCGTTCCAGGTGGAGCCGGGGGTAGCTGCATTGTAGGCGTCAAAGAGATCTTCCGGCTTGAAGGCCTTCCTGAAGCTGCGTCCGCCGGTCACGCCTTCCTTGGCATACTTGATGGCGAGTTCGCCAAGGCCCAGGGAGTTGGTGAAGCCGTAAGAATAGGTCCAAGTGCCCATGCGGCCCGACGCGCCCTTGGCGACAACAGTGTCTTCCACGCGCTTGAGAATGGCCGGGAAATCGCCGGACACGTCAGCGAGGTCAATACCCAGGGCACCGGGATAGCCCATGAGGGGAGAAGGCAGGTCGGCTTCAATGAAGTAGCCGCCCTTATCTTCAGTAAGGCGCTTGAGCAGAGGCTCGGTGTGGGCGTCGTTGGTGCAGAAGAACGCGGTTTTGGGGCCGAGCTTGTCGAGCCACTGGGGAACCTGTTCCAGAATGTACTGCTGGGCACCAGCCACGCCGACGTCGGAAGTGGGGTCGGGAGCGCTCATGAAATGGAAATTGATGCCGAGATCCTTGCAGGCCACTTCCATGATGTTGCGGCGGCGGGAAAGCAGCTCATAGCTCATGTGGCGGGGGAAGGAAATGTGCACGAAGTCGGTCACGCCGAGCTTCTTGGCGGCGGCGATGATCAGGTAGCCGCGGTTGATGTTGTCGGCGTTGATGGCGAGATCCGCCGCGCTTTCAATGACATTCGGGTCTTCATGGGCTTCGCCGCAGAAGAGCATGATGTCCGGGCGTTTTTCACGGATACGCTGGAAGGCGGCCGTGGTGCCGGGAATGCCCTGGTTGACGATGACGGCCTTCATGTCGGGGTCATCGGCAAAAGACACAATCTGGGAAATGGTGGTTTCCATTTCGGTCATGAAGTTGTCGGGATAGGTAATATGCTTGATCATCCCGCCATTGGCGACATCGCCGTACTTCTTGATCAGGGCTTCAGCGCCGCGCAGGTCATCCTCGGACTGGGAGACTGTGCCGGTGCAGACGCCGATATGAATTTTGGCAGGCTCCGCGGCGGAAGCCTGAGTGGCAAAGGCCATTGCGCCCAGACACATGGCAGCAAGAAAACGTTTCACCTTACTTTCCCTCCTTAAGAAAAAGCGACTCGTGAACGGCCCGTCCGGGCCATGAAAACGTATGTTATAACGAGTTCTCCTGTATTGTCAAAAATGGAGGAAAACGAACGCAAGCCGCCTGAAAAACAGCCTGAAAAGACAGAAATATTTTTCTGCCCTCCCCAGAAACGGAAATAAATTAGACAGTTTTGTAAAAAAATTTACGCGGGCTGCACAGCGTTGAATCGCAAGGCTCTACCATAGAACCGTGTTCCACACGGGCAGGCGGCAAAGGAGCCTTGTATATTTTAAGGAACCGCTGATGTATTCGTAAAATAAATCAGCTCCATGCCCAAAGAGGCAAAGGGAATAGACCCGCTCCCCCCGACACGCTTTGCGTCGACGGCATCTATGTGCCATACGTGAATAGTATCAACTGAAAAAAGGATCGGGGCATGATGCGCAAATGAAAGCGCGAGATATGAAATGGCTGAAGCAAAGATGGCCCAAATATCCGGCCTATGGAGGCAAACATGAGTGAACAGATTCCCTACATACCGCAAGGCGCGGATTCTCCCCGTGATGTTGGCTTCCGGATGTTTCGCAGCCTGTGCCTGCTGTTGTGCTTTGTGTTCCCTCTGCTTTCCGGCTGCGGGGAGGAAGAAAAAAGCCTCGGCACGCTTACCCTGTCTGTTTCCGGCAACTATGCCGACGATTTTACCGGCGGGGGCTGGGTGACGGCAAAGGTGACGGCCGAGCTGGTGGATGCGGAGGGCAAGAGCATCCCCCTTACCGACAAGAGGCTCTACTGGTCGGTTTATGGGTGCCATGTGGACGAGCAGCGTGTGCCGGCCTGGAGCCGGACAAAATGGAAACAAATCAGCAGACGGGCCTTCAATGGTCTGAACTGGGGGCAGACGCCTTTTTATCAGCAGGACTTCCACCTGGCCGCCCCGATAGGCCACGAGCCGGACGGAGCCGAGGCGTATCTGACGGATATTGTGGGTTCCCGGACGGTGACGGTTGAAGCCTTGCTGCGCGTGGACAAGCCGCGGGGGAAATGGGAAGATATAAGAGGATCGGTCACGTTTACCTTTGGCGACGGGCCGTTGTCCCTGTTCTCCGCGCCTCTGCGCAGGGTATCCTCCTGGGCGGAAGCGGAGCGGGCCTGTTCCGAGCTGCCGGACAGCGTTCTGCCGCCGGAGTCCCTGCTGCAACTGGTGTCGGATAACGGGAGGGACAGATACGGGGCGGCCATAGCCGCGGGCTGGCCCGGTGACTATACGTCGCATGCGCTCTATAATTACTGGACAGGAGAGAGGGGAGAAAACGGGAAGGAAGCGCGTGTGGTCAACGTGAAGGACGGGTATTCACTGTGGTATTTTTCCGAAGCAAGCGGCCCGCTGGCCGTGTGCGCGCGAAAAGATTCCGTCCCGGTTCCCGCGTCAGCGCCGGCTCCGCCTCCGGACAGGACAGCCCTGCGGGCCGAGGCGGAGGAAATGCTGCTGCCGCATCGCCCCAACAATTTTATCCCCGTGCCGGATATCTGGAACCAGTTTTGCGGCGCGCTTACGCCGGATGAAATAGAAGTGCCCAGTTATTACGGTACGCCTTTGCCCGCGCCGGGCTTGGATGGGTGTTATAGTGAGAGCCGACTATTTAAAGAAGCTTCGGTATTCTCATTGGAAGAGGCCGCCCGTTTTGATCCTTCAAGTATCCAGAATCCGATCTTGTTGGATCCTTCCTTTGCGCTTTTTCCCGGCATGAGCTTCCGCTTTAATAACATGCAATGGGAGACGGTAGAGGTTCCCATATCGGCACTGGTGCGTAAAGCCAGAGAAGGAAATCCCCTCGCGGCGTTGCGGATGAGCAAATATTTTCCTACTGTAACTACGACCTCGTCATTTTCAAACCGTTCACATTTTTTCTGGAGACGTATGGCGGATACGTTAACGCGTCCTGGGTGGGCAGATAAAGTAGAGTACGAAGTTGATGAAAACATCCGGGGTCTTCTGGGCTGGCCCCTGGACATGCTGGCTCTGGGAGGAGATTTTCTGGGTAGAATACCGGAGGGCCGGGAACCCTTCATAACCTGGGAGCGGGAATGCACCCTGCGGGGGCGTGCATTCCTGTGGTCGGTATGGGGCCGTATATATGCCTTCAATACTGTTGATGCGGCGCGCCCGGAAGGTCTGTTCGACAAGCCGGATGTGACAAAGGGCTACGCCATGGCGCTTGCGGGCAGCCGGATGCCCAAGAATATGTGGGATAATGAAGTATATACGCAGAGGTGCGCGTCTCTTGCGCTCTTTCTGGAGAGCAGAGCGCCCGAAAACGGGCTGGACGTGGAGCACGGCCGGGCTTTGGCGGACGAACTGTACGCCGTGTATCAGGAAAACCTGCAACGCATCCTTGCCGAGCAGCGTCGGCACCGGGCGGAAGTTCTGCCCGAGGTCAATCGTCAGATTGACGAGTGGCTAAAGGAGTTGGAAGTCACCCGTCCAAAATGGCTGAAGCAAAGATGGCCCAAATATCCGGCCTATGGAGGCAAACATGAGTGAACAGATTCCCTACATACTGCAAGGCGCGGATTCTCCCCGTGAAGTTATGGTATGTGCGTTTGTGCGCATCGTCCCGGCCCGTTTCGCCCTGAGCAGCGAGGAAGCGCCGCCTGTTCAGGGCAGGCTGCCTGCCTATATGCAGACCGTGCCGGAAAGAAACAATCTGAAATACACGCTGCGCCTGCTGCGGAATGGATACATTCACGTTTTCCATAAACCGGATAAACACCATTATTCCTGGAAGGTGGAAAATGGCATGGTAGAGCAGACGGAGTTATGCTCTTCAGACGTAGCCGGACTGGGAATCTCAGAAAAGCACCAGGGATGCGCTCAATCTGCTCGTGGTCGAAGACGCCGCCTACCATGATGTGGATGATGATTTCAAGCTGAGAACGGTGGAACAGTACAGAGTTCTGAAGGACTGTGAGCTGACGTCAAGGATAGAGGGGCTGGCTTTCCTGAGGGGGGTGTGAGAGGAAAGCGGGTTTTCGCGCCTGCCGAACCTGTATTTCATCAAAAATTCCTTTGTGGTTTGAGACCTCCCCCTTCGCGCTGTGCCTGCCGTGCGCCCTTGCTTCGGCACGGGCAAGGCTACTGACAAAATCAGCCCCTGAAGAGCCCCGCGCATGCGGGGTTCTTCAGGGGCTGACTCTGGAACAGCGCGAATTTACTCGGCAAGTTCGAACTCTTCTCCGGCTTCCTTTTTCACATCCAGGGCGATTTTCCACAGGATGGAGACAATCAGCGCGCCCAGGGCAAAGATACCCAGGCCGATGGAGATCTCCCAGAAAGAAGGCGTATAGATTTCAATGGTTTCATACGGGGTTGGAGTAAAACCGCCGATCAGCAGCCCCAGGCTCTTGTCGATCCAAGTAGCGATGAACAGCATGCCCAGCGTCCAGGGCAGGATTTTGTCGTTTGTGCGAAAACGCGGTGTGATCAGCAGTATCAGCGAGGCAAAGGCGAATACCACGGCTGTCCACATCCAGCCGTTCACCCAGGCGTCCACGCCCTCATGCCCCATGAACAGGAACACAATGGGGTCGGAGTGGCCGGGAATGCCGCTGTAAAACGCGGTGAACAATTCCAGGCAATACAGGAACACGTTGATGCCCATGGCGTAGGTGATGATCAGCGTGAGCGGACGCACCACGGCCTTGCCGGGATCAAACGTCGTCAGCTTCTTCAGCAGGAAGAGCAGCAGAAGCAGCAGCGCCGGGCCGGAGCAGAAGGCCGAAGCCAGGAAACGGGCGGCCATGACGGCGGTGAGCCAGTAATGGCGGCCGGGAAGCCCCGCATACAGGAAACCGGTGACGGTGTGGATGGAAAAGGCCCAGAAAATGGACAGATACACAAGGTACTTGATCCACCTGGGCGGGTTCACGTCATAGCGTTCGGCTTCCAGCGTGGTCCAGCCGATAATCGCGTTCAGGAGCAGATAGCCCAGCAGCACCGTGGCGTCCCAGAACATGACCGAGTTCGGCGTGGGATGAAGGAACATGTTCAGCACACGCTGCGGCTGGCCCATATCCACCACAATAAACAGCATGCACATGACCACCGCGCCAATGGCGAGGAATTCCCCAAAAATGATCACGCGTTTGAACGGTTTGTAATGATGAAAGTACGCGGGCAGCACCAGCATGACGGCCCCCGCGGCCACCCCCACCAGATACGTGAACTGCGCGATGTAGAAGCCCCAGGAAACATTGCGGGAAAGCCCGGTGATCTTGAGGCCGTAGTAAAGCTGGAACACATAGACGATAAAGGCATAGCCTATGATGCACAGCAGGAAGCTGAGCCAGAGATAGAACTTGGGCGTACCCTTGAGCACTCGTTCGAGCATGGCGTCCTCCTAGATGATGTAGTAGACGCCGGGGTCAGTGCCCAGAGAGGGCTTGCGGCGTATGCTGTAGTTTTCCGCCAGAGCCTTGCTCACCACGGAGTCGGGGTCGCGCAGGTCGCCGAAGAGGATGGCCCCTTCGGAGGCTTCCACACAAACCGGAAGCAGACCTTTCTCAAGGCGCTCCGCACAGAAGGTACACTTTTCCACCACACCGCGCATGCGTGTGGGGTAGGCGGCGTTGAGCTCCTTGAGGAAAGGACGGGGATCCTGGAAGTTAAAGCTGCGCGAGCCGTAGGGGCAGGCGGCCATGCAGTACTTGCAGCCAATGCACTTGCCCTCGTCCACGGCCAGCCGATGCAGCGGTGGTAGTCAATGGCCACCAGGCCCTGCTCCGTCTTGTAGGTAGCCTTTACCGGGCACACCCGCACGCAGGAGGGGTTCTCGCACTGGTTGCACAGCATGAAGAAACGGCTTTCTTCCACTCTGGCAGGCAGTACGGGATGCACCTCATCCGCGAAGGCGTGGTGATAGGTGTCGTCCCACAGCCATTTCACTTCCTGTGTGCCGGGGATATCGGGCACGTTGTGGTAGCTGTGGCAAGCGTTGATGACCTTGCGCATCTGTTCCACAGTATTGATCTTGCGCGTGTCGATAACCATGGCCCATCGCCCGGCCTTGAGCGCCTTGCCGGCTGCCTCGTAAGACCCCGCCCCTGCCGGGGCGGCGCCGGGTTT
>CAJTSU010000118.1 GCA_910579055.1 uncultured Mailhella sp.
GAGATGAGCCTCGCTCCGCTCGACTCCGAGAGCATTTCAATAACAAAATGCTCTAAGACGTTTTATGCCAACGCCTCAAGGCTCACGACGTTTCTGTCAGTCAGGATAACCGTAATTCATTTGCGGCGTAGCCATGTGACGGCGGCCCACAGGGCGTCAGGCATGGACAACAGAACAAACTCCGGCGTTGAACTGCGCTGGTGGAGAAAAGTTCCTGAAAGAGGGCGGAGAGAAATTCTGGTTTATGGTATGTTTTTTGCATGAATAACGGGTACGTAGTTCCAGAATAGTGAATTTAGGCAATTTTTGCCGGACATACGCCTGGAGAAATAGAATGGTGATGACAAATATCCTTACATTATGGACCTTTGGATTAAATGCAAAAGAGTGCGAAATCCTGCGGAAAAACGCCGGAGCGTCGTATCGTTGTCAATCGTTGGACACCATGGACTCCGGGCGCCTCGCGGAACTGTTGGACAGTTTTGCCGCCAGCCGGGAAGAGAAGGATGAACCTTTGCTGCTTTGGCTTGGCAGTGCAGCATGGCAGCATCTTGCGGAGAGTTCTCCGGAACTGATGCGGCGGATGACCTACCTCCCTGTGGTGCTTCTTCTTGAAGAGAAAGCAGATCTCCAGCAGTTGGAAAATGCCTTGGATGCTGGGTTCCAACAGGTTTTGCGCGCGCCCCTGCAAAACAGGCATGTCCATGAGGCTTTGAGCCGGGCACTTGAGGTAAGGAACCTGTATCAAGATATGTCCCGCATGTCGCGAGAGATTCTCATGACCCGGGAGCTGTTGGATCGTAAAAGTGAAGTATGTTCGTTGATGTTGCGTTTGTTTTCCGCTATTTCCGGTGCGGGCGACGCCCAAAATATGTTGCGCCGTTGTGGGGATGAACTTCGTCAGCTGCTGGATTTGCGGGGGCTTCATGCGTTGTGGTGGGGGAAAGGAGGCGAAGCTCTCGCCTTTGTCGGACAAGATGACGATAGTAACCGGCTGGATGCGGCGTCATCACGGGCCTGGTATGAGTTTCTGTTAAGTGGAGCCCCCGCTGAAATACGTTCGATGCCTGTTCGCCTCGTTTGCTGTGGAGGAAGCACGGGTAGTCCTGATGCCGGCAAGGTTCTTTGGCTCCCTCTGGAGGTGAGAGGCCGTCGGCTGGGCTTGCTTGCCCTGATGTTTGCACGTCCCTTGCTGGTCGGAAGGGATATGTCTCTGGCTCTTGACGCCATACGTCATTTTATGGCGTCAGCTCTTAACGTCTATTTGCACGATGTGAACGACGAACAGCCTGTTTCGCTCCAAGCTTGAAACTCCTCAGGATGATCTGGATTGAGTAAGAGGGGAAGAGAATTTTTAATTTTGGCTCTATTATAGCACCATGTTGATACCGCTATGCGTGACGTGTATCTTTACTGCGGCACGGGCGGCAACATCCGTTGCCGCAAAGGCTGGCCGTGTGCCACATAGGCGGAAGGCCACATCTTGATTCCCGTAAGCCTTGAAGACTCGGCTAACGGGAGCGCTGCGCGGCCTTTGGCTCGGCCTCCATGGCTCGCTAGCGCTCGCGTCTCTGGCGGTCAAGGTTATTTTATTAACACCACACTGTAATAGAGCCTTAATTTTTTCCCCTAAGACTGATGAAAATCCCTCTATTTGCGGGCGGTCTTGCTCCGCAAGACCGCCGGGAAACGCTTTAATCAGCGCTTCCTTATGCGACAGGCTCATAGTAACAACGTTTGGGGGAATGGATTTTCCCTGCTTTTTTGAGTAAATCAATGGCCTTGGAAACTTCCTTGCTGTCCATTCCAAGTTCTTTTGCCACATCGCCGGGACGGACAGGTTTGCCAGCTTTTTTCATTGCATCAAGAACTTTGTCTTCCATAGTAGTCTCCTTCTTATTATAAATAGAAACGGAAGGTAAATATTGTTATGCTGATGCTATGTCAAGGTAAATCAGAAGATCCCGCTCACTCGTCCGGTGGTCACGTCTACATCAATATTTCGGTAGGCGGGGCTGGAACCGGTTCCCGGCATGAGGGAAATTGTGCCGGTGACGGGTACAACAAAGCCTGCACCTCCAAACAGGAGGATATCGCGGATTTTTAACCGCCAACCTTTGGGCGCGCCTTTTTGGGCCGGGTCGTCCGACACAGAGAGGTGGGTTTTGGCCATACAGACCCCAAGAGAATTCACATCGTCTCTACTCTGGAGGAGGGCGAGCTGTTTGTGGGATTCAGGCGTGTAGTCAACGCCGTCCGCGCCATATACTTCCTGTGCGATGCGTTCGATGCGCTGCTTCAGAGGGAGACTCCAGTCATACAACGGGCGGAAGGAATTTTTTTCCCGGCAGGCATCCATGACCGCATCGGCCAGTTCCAGCGCGCCGTCTCCCCCATGTTCCCAATGTGAGGAGAGGGCGACGCGTGCGCCGGCAGCTTCGCATAATTTGCGAACTGCGGAGATTTCCGCCTTGGTATCTCCGGTAAAGGCATTGATGCACACAACAGGGGCGACACCTGATTTTTTGACTGTTTCGATATGATGCAACAGATTACAGCATCCCTTTTCCACAAAGGCCACATTTTCCTCTTTGTATTCGTCGGGGAGGGGACGTCCCGGCACGGGGACGGGAGCTCCGCCATGACTTTTCAGCGCGCGAATGGTGGCTACCACTACGGCTGCATCGGGGGTAAGCCCGCTGTAATGGCACTTGAGATTCCAGAATTTCTCGTAGCCGATATCCGCGCCGAAGCCGGATTCCGTCACCAGATATTCGGAAAGCTTCAGGCCGATGCGGTCTGCAATGACGGAGCTTTGTCCCAATGCGATATTGGCAAAAGGCCCTGCATGCACAAGGACGGGTTGGCCTTCCAGAGTCTGGATCAGATTGGGCTTCAGGGCTTCGACCATCCAGGCGGTCATGGCGCCGTCCACACGCAGATCGGCAGTGGTGACAGGGGCGCCGTCCCGGCTGTAGGCAACCACAATACGGCCCATACGCTCGCGCAAATCAGCCAGATCGCGCGCGACAGCCAGTATGGCCATGACTTCTGAGGAAACGGAAATGTCAAAACGCGACTGCATCATATAGCCGTCGCTCCGGCCGCCCATGCCTGTAATGATGTGGCGCAATGACTGACAACAGAAGTCAATAACCCAGCCCATCTGAACGCGAGTGGGGTCGATGTTCAGTCGTGGTTGACCGGAAAGACGCAAGAGCGTTTCATCGTCATAATTACGCTCGTGCTGCATGCGGGCGGAAAGTGCAACCATGGCCAGGTTGTGTGCATTGGTCACGGCGTTGATATCACCGGTGAACCCCAGCGAATACTGAGTAAGAGGAATACACTGGGAAAGCCCTCCGCCTGCGGCCGATCCCTTGGTACCCATGGTCGGACCGCCGGAAGGTTGACGGATTGCCGCGACGGCTTTCTTGCCTCGTTTTCCAAGCCCCTGCACCAGACCTATGGTCGTGGTGGATTTGCCTTCTCCCAGAGGCGTGGGAGTAATGGCCGTCACATCGACATATTTTCCGTCTGATTTGCTCCCGAGGCGGCGCAGAACAGCGTCCGCGTCGATTTTCCCCATACTGTGTCCGTAGGGCAGCAATTCTTTGTCTTCCAGACCAAGTCTGCGTCCGATTTCATATATGTCCGGCATTCTTTTTTCTGCATCCAGCGCAATTTCCCAGTCCGCAAAACTTTTCGGATCAAGAGCCATGCCCCGTATACCTCCGTCTGGTTCAGACGAGCGAATGCCCGCCTGGTTAGAACGTAACATGTTTCAATCCACAGTCGCCCCATCCGCCGACTGACTCCGCAGCCGACGGATAGGGGTCGTGCGGATTGCCCCTCCCTGAAGAGAGGGGTTACGGAAAAGGATTTCATCGGCGTCGCCGTCTTGTCAACCACTTTTTCCCCCTGAAGGGGGAGGTTTCAAACCACAAAGGAATTTTTGATGAAATTTTGTTCCAGACCTTTTATCGGACAAGACCAGCGGAACATATATGATTCGGCTGAGTTTGGCTACGATTGAAAACATCGGGGGCCCGGTATTATAGAGTACTGAATCGGGCTTGCTTTTAGCTCCAAGTCGCGTACAAACAGGCTAACTTCATTCCCGTTCGGAGGGGTATCATGTCTTTTTTCCGCTTTCTGTTTCATGGTATGGCTGCACTATGTTTCAGCACATTTTTCATTTGCCCCGCTCCCGCGCAGGAGGACGCAACCCAAGATATTGAGGTGCGCATACTGGAGCGCCAGGATAAAAAGGCAAATATTAAAGCGTCCTGGCCGGTTACCGGCATAGCCAGGATTGATGAAGAATCGGAGAGCTTTGTCCGCAATGTCGTCGCTGAATTTGAAAAAGACGCGGAAGAACTGGCCGCCCTGTTGGCCCAGAGAAGAGGGGAGGACGAGCAGAGTTTTGCTCCCAGCGAACTGAACATCAGCTATGAATTGACGCGCCCCACGCAGCCTGTCGTGTCCATCCTCTGGACAGTGTGGAGCTATACGGGGGGAGCGCATGGACAACTCAGCCTGGTGGCCCATAACTATGAGTCTGAGACAGGATACCCTGTGCTGCTGGAAGACCTGTTCCTTGATCCTGAACGGGCGGTACTGGAATTTACCCGTATTTCCCGGCAGCAGCTTGGGCAGGAATCAAGCCGGGAAGAAGACGCGATTCCTGATGATATGCTTCAAGCCGGCACAGAGCCGATTGAGAGTAATTTTCAAACATTTATTCTTCTGCCGGACGGACTGCGCATTCATTTCCCTCCGTATCAGGTTGCACCTTGGGCCATGGGGCCGCAGAGCGTGGATATCAAAGTAAAGGAACTGGGTATGGCCAAGCCGAACATGAAATACTGGGCTGCGCTCGACCGATAGTACGGCTTATAATCGTATTTGCTGAAGAAAAATAAAGGCTCTGTTCCAGAGTAGTGTTGAAACTATCCTTGACCGCCGGAGGCGCGAGCGTAGCGAGCTTGGAGGCCGAGCCGAAGGCCGCGCAGCGTTTTTCGCGCAAAACGCAAGCGAGAGCGAGTATTGGCAAGCCGGATCGAGCGTCATCACACCGGTTGCCTTTGCGGCAATGAATATTGCCGCCTGTGCCGCAGCAAAACTATACGCTCCGCGCAACGCTATCAACACGGTTCTTTGACAGAGCCAAAATAAAAAATCCCGGAATGCACTCTGCAACCGGGATTTTTTGGGCTTGGGGAAAACACGGTTGCCATTTGTAACAACCTTTAAATTCAGAGCTATGTTCTTTTTAAGGAACCGCTGATTGGTTGTGTAAAGAATGTTAATCTGCTCTAGCAGTAAAATCAGGCGTTTTTCCTTTTGGGCGCGGCCGTCTTCGTTTCGGCAGGTTCGATAACAGGATCGGGGAGGCCTTCTTTCTGCTTCGCCCGGATCGATGTACGCTCTTCCACTGGTCGGGGCACCAAACGCAGCTGTTTTTCAAAAATTTTGTTCACGTATAAAACGTCCTGCACTTCCTCCATCTTTTCCCAGTCCGGAGTAGCGGGGTTGAATCCTTCGGGAGCGGGAATAATGGAGCCATCCTTCATTCTGAACAAATACATGATCGTTCTCCTGTGTGTCATTATTGATAGAGCGGAGATTTGAACGTACGGAGAATCGCGCAGTGCCTGTAATCTGTCGCACGTCATAAGTTCGCAGGGGAAACGGCGGCAGGTCAAGCAACTTAATAAGGGACCGTAGCGGTGTCGATGTACGCACCACAAAATTTCCTCCGAAGGGTGCACGATCGCAGAGGGCTGCATTGGTTCTCCTTTGACCTGCTCCATAGTGACTCTTGAAAGGGAAATCCCAGACTTTTCAGTAATAGTACCGGGCTTCTGGTATTTTTGTCCAGTCCGGACCTGTCTGCTTTGAGAATTTCGTTGAGCCCTGGCGTATTTTTCAGCAATCTCAAGTCAAAAGGCTCCTGCCAATTGACAGGAGCCTTTGGGGCAGGACGGGTCATAAACATGATCCATCCAGAATATGGGCAGAAAATTTATCCGACGGTGTAGAACGTCTTGCCCGCAGCGGAGCACACGGGGCAGGCTTCGCTCATCGGGCCTTCATGGGTGTAACCGCACACAGGGCAGATATAGAAGTCCACGTTTTCCAGTGTGCCTTTGGCGGCCTTCTTGTACAGGTTGGCATGCACTTCTTCAACTTCATTGACATAGCCCATGTACTTGGCGATATTCTTTTCACCTTCAGCTTCCACATCCTTAATCATTTCAGGATACATCTTGGTGAATTCATAGGTTTCACCGGCGATGGCATCCTGGAGATTGGCGGCGGTATCACCGATCTTCTTTGCGTTACGAAGATGGGTAAGGGCATGGATGGTTTCGGCTTCAGCAGCGGCACGGAAAAGTTTGGCAATCTGAGATTTGCCTTCCTTGTCGGCTTCCTTGGCATAGGCGAGATATTTGCGATTGGCCTGGGATTCACCGGCAAAGGCAGCCATCAGATGTTCAACCGTTTTGCTCATGACATTTCTCTCCTTGAAAATTCTGGGGGATTACAAAAGTAGGAACGCTTCCTATTTACTGTCATGGAAAGTATTTGTAAAGCGTTTTTTTGGCTGGCAAGAAATTTTCACTTGGCTCAACAAGGATTTCATTATGGCGTCTCGGTACTTGGTGCCTGATCTTGTTCCATTTAAACCTGGCATTGGAAAAAAAATCTTAGCGGCGGAGATGTATTTTCGCTTTGAGGAGGAAATCAAGCGCAGCCGTTTCATCACCAGTCTGGGAAGAGCCTCGTCGCGTGAGGAGGCGTTATTTTTTGTGGAGAGCATTCGTCAAGAATTCCCGGACGCCACACACAATTGCTGGGCCTTTGCGGCTGGAGCTCCGGGGGACACAGCGTGCATAGGGCAAAGTGATGATGGCGAACCTCATGGTACGGCTGGTAAACCCATGCTCAACCAACTCCTGTTCGGAAAGGTGGGGGAAACTGTGGCGGTGACCACGCGTTATTTTGGCGGCATCAAGCTGGGAACCGGTGGGTTGGTGCGCGCGTATCAAAGCGGCGTCGCGCAGGCGCTTGAACTGCTCCCTGTCAAGAAAAAAACTGTGCCGATTTTTTTGAAGGCAGAAATTGACTATGCCCGGCTTAACCGTGTCAAACGTATCTTGCCGGATTTTGAAGCATGTGTTGTGGAAGAATTTTTTGCCGCAAAGGTCAGCCTGACGCTGAGTCTGCCGGAGGATATGCAGGATGCCTGCCAAAAGGCACTTATGCAGACCTGCGATGGTGCCATCTGCATAAGCGCCTTGTAACGTGATGATAGAAAAGTGGAAAAGCGAGTGCTTTAGAGCAAGTGTAGCTTGAGATTATACATGCTGTTCATGCCTGTACATCCTGCGGCTACAGGTACACCCCTTCAGGGGACACGCCGCAACAGAATTGCGCGCGCTCCGAAACAGTGGAGGGGACTTCAGCCGTTGCGTGAACGTCTTCCGGATAAAGAGAGCAGGGACGAGTTTCGTTGCACTCCATGCCGAGAACAATTTCACGTTGAAATTGTTCTAACCGAGGGCGGCCCCTTCATCCACGATCCACACCAGATCGCCAAGACGCGGGCGAACAAACTGAGCAGGGAGTTTCGGTTCCGCCAGTAAGTTGAGGGCCTGGCTGAGTACACCATGCTTTTCTTTGCCCGCCACCATAAACATACAGCAACGAGCATTATTCAGCACGGGCAGCGTCAAGGTAAGGCGATCGGCATTGCGACTGCGCACATATTGGTCGATCACAATGCGTTCCTTTTCCTTGATTCCTTGTTCACCGGGGAAAAGAGACGCCGTATGCCCATCCTCCCCCAAACCGAGAAGAATGCAATCAAAGCGAGGGAATTCACCGGGGGCGAGGCGAAAATGTTCCTTAAGCATGTTTTCATAAGCCAACGCGGCGTGAACAGGATCATCCTCGCCTTTCATCCGGTAATACCAGGTGATGGGGACATGTGAAAGCAGTTCGTGCCGGGCCATGCCATAGTTACTTTCAGGATCGTCAGGGCCGACGCAACGTTCGTCGCCCCAGTAGAGTACGATTTTTTCCCAGGGCAGGCGTTCCGCCCAATCCGATCCGGCAAGGAGCCGGAACAGAGGAAGCGGGGTTTTGCCTCCAGAAAGCGCAAGGGTAAAAATGCCACGCTGAGAAATGGCTTCTTCACAGCAGGCAGTCAGATAATGAGCGGCTCGTTCCGCCATGGCGGCGGGATCTTTATGAATATGCAGAGTCAAATGGATGGAACGGCTGCGTGACATGCGCCTCTCCTCGTTATGTTGTGAAGATGATACGCGAGTATGTTGCCACAGTGACGGCGGGAAGAAAAGCCTTTTATGGGTGTGCCGGCGGCGTTGTCTTTTGCCCGGCCCGTTTAAGCCAGCGCGGATCGTTGGAATACATGGTTCCGTCGTCAAGCATCACATAGAGGGGAACAACCCGGCAATGGAGCTTTCCCGCCGCGCTGAGACGGATGAAGTCCTCCTCTTCCAGATCCATTGTCCAGGATCTGCGCAATTCATTACCTTGTAGCAGTTTTCCGCTTTCGCTCAGGCGTGGGCAAGCCAAAATGGTTCCGGAATCATCGGTCAAGGGAAATTCCATCCCCCAGCTCTCCATAATTTCCGGCCCGGGATTGGGCGCGCTGGTCAAGCTCAGAACCAGGACAGGATGCCCGCCGCTGATTCGCATGGGACCGGCTGTACACACGGCATCAGGGAGATAATGCGCCATTTGGCGAAGATGCCGCGCCTGTTCGCCTTCAAGCAAACGGTCAAGCCTTTGCTGCTCTTGTTTCAGCGCGGCAAGATAGGTAGACAGAAGCTCGCGGGCGTTGAGGATTCCCACCACATTCCAGCGATCGCCCGATCGCCCGATCGCAAGGCTGAGTTTAATTTCTTCCTTGCTGGAAGGGTGCTGAAAACTGCTCTCCGCCACAGCCAACTGCGCGTTGGCTTTATGAAGGGAAAACGGTTTTTTCTCCAGCTGGCGGAAGAAGTCTTCCGGCAGGATGGGCAGAAGGCAGGCTTGAGTGAAGTCTGGAGCAGGGGCATCAAGTAAAAGAGCATTCAGAAGGGCACGCATTTGCAGGGCAAGGCTACGTGGCTCCTGTGACCGGAAATCATCAGGGATGATATCCATCAATTTGAGCACGAAATCATCACTGACTTCGGAGGGGAATACCGTTGCAAAAAGTTTCTCGTTTTTGGTCAGGATCGCTTCATTCAGTTGCTCTACAGCGTAGGCAGGGGATTTCAGGTGGTCGGCATGCCGTTTCCAGAAATAGCCTCCCGTAGCAAGCGAGGCGCAAACGAGCAAAAAAGCGGCCCCCAGAAGAACACGCCCTTTACGACTTTCAGGAAGCAGCATAAAACGCGGCATTTCCAACCCCATACCTATTTACTCATGCCGTTCAGAAAATCTTTGTTACTTTTTGAACCGCGCATCTTGTCAAGCAGAAATTCCATGCTGTCAATGGGTGACATAGGAGCTAGAATCTTGCGCAGTATCCAAACCCGGTTGAGGACATCATCAGGAAGCAGTAAATCTTCCTTGCGTGTTCCGGTTCGATTAATGTCAATGGCGGGGAAGACGCGTTTTTCAGAAAGATGGCGATCCAGGTAGATCTCCATATTGCCGGTTCCCTTGAATTCTTCGAAAATCACCTCGTCCATGCGGGAGTTGGTGTCGATAAGGGCTGAAGCGATAATAGTCAGACTGCCGCCGCCTTCAATATTGCGGGCAGCGCCAAAAAAACGCTTGGGCCGCTGAAGGGCATTGGCATCCAGGCCTCCGGAAAGTACCCGCCCGGAAGACGGGGTCACGGCATTATACGCTCGCCCGAGGCGTGTGATGGAATCGAGAATGATAACCACATCGCGCTTGCGTTCCACCAGACGTTTGGCTTTTTCCAACACCATTTCACAGACCTGGACATGGCGGTGGGGCGGCTCATCAAAGGTGGAACTGATTACTTCGGCATTTTTTACCGTGCGCTCCATGTCAGTCACTTCTTCCGGGCGTTCATCAATGAGCAGAACGATCAGATAGACTTCCGGGTAATTGGCGCTGATGGCATTGGCAATGGTCTGGAGCAGAACGGTTTTGCCTGTGCGGGGCGGTGCGACGATAAGTGCGCGCTGGCCGCGCCCGATGGGGGCCATAAGATCTATGATGCGCGACGCCATATTTTTGGAGTCCGTCTCCATGCGCATCTGCTGATCGGGATAAATAGGGGTAAGGTTGTCAAAAAGTACCAGATGGCGAGCCAATTCCGGCTCTTCAAAGCCGATTTCGTTGACTCGAACCAAAGCGAAATAACGTTCACCTTCTCGGGGGGGACGTACCTGTCCTGAAACGCAATCCCCTTTACGCAGGTGGTAACGACGAATCTGGGACGGAGAAACATACACGTCATCAGGGCCGGGCATATAACTGCTGAGCGGAGATCGAAGAAAACCGTATCCATCAGGGAGGATTTCCAGCACGCCATCACTGTGAATAGCCCCGTTTTGTGAAGCGCAGGCCTGTAGAATGGCAAAAATAAGTTCCTGCTTGCGCAGCGAGCTGGCGGTTTCAACTTGGTATTGTTCTGCAAGCTCCATCAGATCTGACATGCTTCGGGTTTTGAGATCCGTCAGATTGAGGATGCTTTCGGGCGCGCCAGCGGCAGGCGCATCGGCAGGATTTGCGGGGGACTTTCTTTTCCGCTGAATGGGCATAGGTACCACCGTGTTTGAACCGGGGAAGGGGGCGCGGGGATGCGACACGCTCAACGCGCGTGACAGGCCGCAGGAAATCGCCGAAGATGCGCTTTAGAGAACGCAAGTATAAAGAATGCTTCAATCCACAGTCAGCTTCATCCGGCAACTAACTCCGTCACAGGCGAAATAAGAGCCATACGGATTCTCCCCTCGAGGGGGAAGACATTCAGGCCATGAAGGAAACTTTGATGGAACTGTCAGAAACGACTTTTGATTTATACTCGAAGTTTTTCAGTATGGCAAGAGGAGTTCTCACAGGCAACAGGGCAAAATCACGCAAGAGTCCCACCCTCCAGTATTCCAGATTTTCGGATGAG
>CAJTSU010000119.1 GCA_910579055.1 uncultured Mailhella sp.
AATACGCAACGTATTCTCCATGTTGCGCAAACTTATCTCGGAAATGCGAATCTTCAGCTGATCAATGCGCTGCTGGTAGGCATTGCGCTGGGCTGCCGGCTCAGTATTTTCCGACTGCTTTGCGGCGGAGGCTGGATCGCTTTTCCGCGCGTTGCTCCTGTTCATGAACGGGGGAAGGGGAGAGCGGGATTTTTCCATGATGATCTCTCGCGTGCGCGTTTCTTGTAACTGTGGCGTCCTCCCGGCAGGAATGGACGCCACGAGACAGTATAATCATGGGGGCCGGGGCAAAGGCCCGGTTCATCGACATTCCGGCATCCGTCCCGGTGCCGTTCATCAATAATGACAGGATAACGGCTAGTTTCTGACGCCTTCCTTCATCCAGTTGCGGATGATGAAGATGGTTTGTTCAATATTGCGTTCGGCCAGTTGAAGGGCGCGGGCCTTGATGTCGTCAAGGCTGAGGCCGGCTTCCAGGCTGTAACCGCCATCTTCGCCTGATTCGGCCAGAGCGCGGGCGCTTTCTTCCGCCGCACGCGCTTCCTGTTCCTGGGCTTCAAACAGGGCATACTGTTCTTCGGCGGCGGGCAGACCTTCCAGACCTTCAAGCATTTCCCCCGCTTCCACTTTGGGGCGCACCAGGGCCAATACCATGGGGCGCACTACCAGCATGATGAAAAGGAAGGCGATGAAGGCGATGAGCAGCGGGCGCCCCATACGTTCAGCGAACTGGGCCAGCAATTCTGCGGCGTTGGGTTCAACGGGGATATCGTTTTCACCAAAAGCCATGTTGCTCACTTCAATGGTGTCGCCGCGCGCGGCGGAAAAGCCCACGGCATTGGCCACCAGCTGGCGGATCTGTTCAAGCTCCTGTTCGGTGCGCGGGGTGTATTCCCACTTGCCGTCGGCTGTTTTCGTGTAGGAGCCATCCACAGCCACGGCCACAGTCAGGCGGGTGATTTCTCCCATTTGCCCGACAATATTGTGTTCTTCCTTGTTGATTTCGTAGTTCAGCGTGCGTGATTCGCGGTTGCCTTCCTGGCTGCTGAGTGAACCGCCCAGGCCGTCGCCGCGGAAATTGACGTCGGTGGAGCCGCCTTCAAGGTTGGCCTTCCCGGTCTGCTGTTCTTCCGAGCGCTGTTCGGAACGCACAACCGTGGTGTCCGGGTCGTAAATTTCCCGGCGGATGGTGCGCTGACTGTAATCCAGGGTGGCGTTGACCTTGGCGATCAGCTTGCCGGGGCCGAGCACCGGGGCGAGCAGTTCATTGATGCGGTGTTCCAGGCTGCTTTCCAGTTTGAGCCGATATTCCAAATGCGCGTTGTTCAGTCCCGTGGTTTCGTCTTCCGGGACAAAGAGCACTTTGCCGTTGCTGTCCGTAATGGACACATGCCCCTCGTCCAGACCTTCTATGGCCATGGTCAGAAGGTTGACCATGCCCTTGATTTCGCGCGGGGCCATTTTGGCGGAGGGTTCTTTAAGGCGCACAACTACCGAGGCGGACGGAGACTGCTGTTCTTCAATGAACAGGCTGCGCTGCGGGATAACCAGATGGACGCGGGCGCTTTCCACATTGGGGAATTCACTGATGGTGCGGGAGAGTTCTCCCTGCAGGGCGCGCTGATAGTTGATCCGCTGTACAAATTCGGTCTGGCCCATCTGCACGGTATCAAAAATTTCAAAACCGATGCCCTGACCCACCAGGCTGCCTTCCCCCGCGATCTTGATACGCATGTCATAGACCGAATTTGCCGGAACAAGCACGGTTGTGCCGTTGTCTTCCAGACGGTAGGAGATTTTTTCGGTCTGGAGCATGGTCACGACGCGGTTGGCGTCTTCCGGGCTGAGCTTGGTGTACAGAGGGCGGTAGTCGGCGCGTGTGATCCACAGGAGAAAGGCGGTGAAGATGGCGAAGAGCAATACCGAGACGCCAATGACGGCGATGCGTTGAACTTTGCCGAGCCGGGACCAGGCGTCTTGAGTTTTGGCGAGGGCGTTTTGTACATGGGCGTTCATGGACATGCTCCGTAAAGCGCGTGGAAGATGATAAGGTGAATAAGATGGAAGAGAATAACCTGAGCTTCAGATCAGAATTGCAGCTTGCTGAGTTCGCGGTAGGCTTCAAGAACTTTGTTGCGCACGGCTGACGTAAGATTGACGGCCAGGCTGGCCTTCTGCATGGAAATCATAAGTTCGTGCACATTCTGGGTTTCACCAGCGGCAAACGAGGTGATCATTTGGTTCTTCTTCGTCTGAAGATCGTTGACAGCGTTCAAAGAGTCATGGAGCGTATCCGAAAAACTGGTCGGGGAGACAGTCTTCGCCGGAGTGGCTTGCTCATGCTGCTTGTTGAAACTGGTCTGCGCTTTCTGAAAGTCGGCAAGGGCGTTGCTGTATGCCTGAATGGCGGTCGTCGTGGTGATGCTCATGGGAATTCCCTCTGATATGCTTTGGCCTGTTCAGAAGGCCGTTGGGGCGGATATGTTCAAGGTTTCGTGTTCCGGGCGGACGCGGAGCCGCTGAAGGAGACGGGTTAATTGCGGCCTATTTCCAGAGCCTTGAGGTACATGGCTTTTACCGTGTCCACAGTGGTGGCATTGGCCTCAAAGTTGCGCTGAGCCGTCATCATGTTGGCCATTTCCTCCACGACGTTGATATCGGGGTATTCCACAAACCCTTCCTCATTCGCGTCAGGATGGCCGGGTTCATACACCCGCCGGGTAGGCCGGTTGTCCAGGGCAACGCCCATCACGCGTACCCCCTTGACTTCCCGGTCGAGTTCGGTGCGCATGTGGACGCCGAAGCGGTTGTCCAGATCGCTGGTGGTCTTGATAACGGTTTTGCGCACATAGGGGCCGTTTCCGCCCGGCATCCGGGTGGTCTTGGCGTTGGCCAGGTTCATGGCGGTGACGTTGAGCTGCGTGCGGTCGGCGCTCATGCCGGACGCGCCGATATCCAGTGCGGTCATGAAATCCATGATTACTTGCTCCCTTCCTGAATAACCTGGCGTATGCCGTCAAAACTGCTCTTGGTGATTTGCGAAAGCGCGTTGTACTGGAGCTGGTTCTTGGCCATTTTGACCATTTCCTTGTCCAGATTTACGCGGTCTTCACCGTGCGCGATGCGCAACTGAGGATGCTTCCACCATTGCGGCCCGAATTTTTCCGGATCAAAGGCGGCGGGCATGTGGCCGTCATCGGTGTGGGACATCTTGCCCCTTGCATCCAGATTGAGAGCGGCTTGCAGTTCCGCCTCGAAATCCAACTCGCGAGGCTGATATTTAGGTGTGTTTACGTTGGCGATGTTGCCCATGATGACGTTCTGCCGCTGAAGCTGCATATTCATCACGGAGCCAACTAAACTTACATGTGATTCGGTCAGGCTTTTCATGGCTTTCTCCTGCGGCTGGCGCCGCGTGTTGGCGAAATTCTGCGCAGGTTAAAGCAATAATCGTTCCAATATTATTTTGTATATAAAAATGAACTGGTTAGATTAATATATGGAGGTAAGGAATAAAGGGCCGTCAGCTATCTGACAGCCCTTTGATGGTGTGAAAAGGGATACCGCGACCGCCGAAGGCGCGAGCGAGCATGCTGCCTTACGCCCGTGTGGAACACGGGCTGCCGGGGTTCCGGTCAAGAGCGCGCGTCAATCTTCCGTCAAAAAAACGGCCCTTGGCCGACCATTTACCGGGATACAATGGTATTCGCGATCTGGCATGTTTTATGCTTGAAGCGCGGCATCGCCATTTCCATAATAAGGAAACGTCATGCCCATTGAAAAATATCTGAACGCTTTTCGCCCGGCGGCGCGAGGCTCCTCGGCATCCCATCCCGCATCTTCCCGAACATTGTCCGCGCTGGATCGTGTTTGTGCGGTTCCGGTTTCCGAACAACGCGCGCAGCTCGATGAAACCCAGGAACTGCTGATCCGGGCGTGCGGCCATGCGGACTGCCGGCCCCATGAACTGGAACGGCAAGGTACGCGCGCCATTGCATCCCTTGCCGCCATGCCGGAATTGCTGCTGGCTGTTCTGCCCGCGGCTACTCCGTTGCTTCAGTAGGCAGACTGGAACTGCCGGAAGCGTGTAAAATCAACATGCGCGCTGAAGAGAGCGCGGAAGATGTTCCGCCGCCATCACTCTCCCGCGGCGGCATTCCCCGCTCCCGGCCTTTGCGGCATCTTGCCCTGCATCTTCCAGATTTGAGCAAGCACTGCGGCCACGGCCTTGTACAGATCTTCGGGAATGGGTTGTCCCACTTCCACAAGTTTATACAGGCTCTGAGCCAGCGGGCGGTTTTCGCGGATGGGCACATGGTGTTCGCGCGCGATAAGCTTGATCCGTTCCGCTACCTTGTTCATGCCCTTGGCCACGACGAGCGGTGCAGGGCATATGGTGGGGTCATACCGCAGAGCCACCGCGTAATGGGTGGGGTTGGTGATGACCACGTCGGCCCGGGGAACCTCCTTCATCATGCGCTTGGCAATAAAGGCCATCATTTTCTGGCGCTGCTGCTGCTTGATTTTCGGGTCGCCTTCCGCCTGCTTGCGTTCGTCCTTGACCTCATCCTTGGTCATTTTGATGTTTTCTTCATACTGATAACGCGTCCAGACAAGATCCACCACAGCGATGACAAGCATGGGGGCCAGAGTGTACAGGGTCATTTTGAACCCCATGCGCAGCATATACGCCCCCAGCCCCCTGGCGTCCTCATAGTAGAGCGGCAGAAAGTGCTCCATCTCGCTCCGGATGAAAGCGTACGGAACAAACCCAATCACGGCGGCAAGAAGTGCGCTTTTTCCCAGTCGAACGAAGGTCTGGGGCGAGAAGAAAATGCGCTTCAGCCCGCTGATGATTTTTAAAAACTTGAATTTCGGTTTGAGGACTTTTGTCGTCCACAGCTTGCCCACCTGGAGGCGCAGGCACACATAAGCCCCCAGGGCCAGGGCCAGCATAACCGGCAGAACCATGATCGCCGTTTCCCGCACGGCCAGGGTGAACATGGCGTAGGCTGTTTCCTGCGTGACCGGCGTGGTGGCCGCGTTGGCGAAGAAATAGCTGAAAACCCGGGAAACGTGCTCAATGATGACCGGAACATACAAATACATGCCAAGCAGCCCCACCACAATAGTGACGGCCTTGGTCATTTCCTGAGACTTGGGGACGTTGCCTTCTTTTCTGGCTTTATTGCGCCGTTTGGGCGTCGCCCGTTCTGTTTTGCTGGGGTCCTTCACAAGCAGCCCCGTCAGCGCCCGGGCGGAGCCGGTACGCGTAAAAGGTTGAGGAAGAGATCGTCAAGACCCATCACATATTGGCGTACGTCTTCCGCGAGCATGGAAAAGATCAGAGACACAAAAATAAAGCCCACCGCGATTTTAACCGGAAAGCCGACTTCCATGATGTGCATTTGGGGCGCGGCCCTGGTCATGAGCGCGAGTCCCAGCTCGACAAGAAAGAGTGAAGCCATGACCGGCCCGATAATCTTCAAAGCCAGAGAAAAGAGCATAGTGCTCAACGACATGATCTGGCGGAAAATGCCGTCGCCAAGAAACAGCCCTCCCGCGGGAATGTAGCGAAAGGTCTGGATAAAGGCGTTAAACAGGTAAAGATGCCCGTCGAAACACAGAAAGACGAGCAGCGTCACAGTATACAGAAGATGCGCGATGACTCCGGTTTGGTTCCCGCTGGCCGGGTCGGCAAAGGTGATCATGCTGAATCCCACCTGCATGGCGATCAGCTCGCCCCCGGCCTGCACCCCCATGAAGAAAAACCTGACGGCCAGCCCCAGAATAAGCCCCAGTACGATTTCACCGAACAGAATAAGCGCTATGTCAAAGGGGTGGGCTGGCATCTGAGTGCCCGGCAGGCTTATTGTGGGCCAGATGGCCATGGTCAGCACCAGACAAAGCGCCGCTTTCCACTGGGCAGGCATACCGTCCGCGTCAAATACGGGGAGCACAAAAAGCACCGTGCTCACCCGCATGAAGGTGAGGAGGAAGCTCAACATGGCATTGGGATCGAAATTGAAAAGATCCATCATTACATCCCGTATGAAAGAAACGCTGACTTCGCAAAGCGGGGGTTGTCATCATTCCGGGCAGGGCCCCACGCATAAAAGGTCTGCCTCCGGAACGACGCTAATGCTGAAATACCCTATTGCTGCCCGTTGCGGAAGGTGAACTGGTGCGGGTCGATGCCGTATTTCTTCACCTTGTAATTGACAATACGGTAACTGGACTTCAAATCCCGCGCCGCCTTAAGCATATTGCCGCCAGCCTTGATCAGGGCATCCACCAGAAGTTCTTTTTCAAAGCGGGTCACGGCATCGCCCAGAGAAAGCCCGGCCTCAGTGGCGGAGCTTTCCGCCGTCTGAAGCGAGGGAGGCAGATCTCCCGCCCGGATCACCTGATCCTCGGAATACTGCGCGGCGCGCAGTAAACAGCTTTTAAGTTCCGAGATATTACCCGGCCAGTAATAGCGGCTCAAAAGCTCAAGCGCGGGGTAGGAAATGCGTTTGATGCCTTCTCCCCGCTGTTCGGCCGCATAGCGGCGCAACATGTGTTCGGCTAGGGGAATAATGTCTTCTCTCCGTTCTCGCAGCGGGGGAATATGCAAGCAAGAGATTTCCAGGCGGGCCAGCAGTTCGGGCAGAAATGCCCCTCGCTCGGCCAGTTCCTCCAGGTTGGCCCCGGATGCGGCGATAATCCGGACATCGGCCTTGACCGGGGCATCGCCCGCGCCCATACGCGTAACCTCATGTTCCTGCAACAGGCGCAGCAAGGCGCGCTGTGCGGGCAGAGTCAGGCATTCCACGGCATCCAGAAACAGCGTGCCCAGATTCGCCTGTTCAAAAATGCCCTTGCGCGTTTGAGACGCGCCGAGAAATGCGCCCTTTTGATAGCCGCACAGTTCGGCATCCTGATGCTCCGGAGCCAACGCTCCGCAATGACAGGTCAGCAGGGGCATGTCCCGGCGCGGGCTGCCGGCGTGGATGCGGAAGGCCAGACGCTCCTTGCCCACACCGGGTTCACCGCGCAGGAGAACGGGCGCGCGGCCTTGCGCCATACGCGCCGCCAATTCGAGAATATGGCGCATGACCTTGGACTGCCCGATGAACAGATGACGTTCTTCCTTTCCATCCGCCGTGTCGTCAGTGCCCTCTTCCTCCCGGAGCGGCAGGCGGTGCCGGCGAGCCATTTCTTCCTGCAGGTAGGCCGCCTCATTGGCGATCAGCGCGGCGACAACCTGAAGAAACAGGCAGCGCAGCTCCAGATCCTCGCGGGATAAAAAACGCGTGTCGGCATTGAGCGTGCCGATAACTTCACCGGGGGACAACGCCGCTCCGGAACCGGCGGGCGCAAGAATGGGCACGCTGACAAAGGAAAGCGTGCGCAGTTCTTCCTCCGACCGTTCAAAAAGCAGACTCAGGAACAAGGGATGTCCCTGCATTTTTTCCACTATCACCGGTTTGCCGGTGGCGAACACCTGCCCGGTGACGCCCACGCCCGGCGTGTATTCATCATGGCTGGCCCGGGGCGGAGTGTCGGCCAGACAAAGCCGGAGCAAACCGGTTTCCGGTTCAAAAAGCACCAGATGAGCGCGCAGAAAATCGTGCCGGGAGGCGAGCATACGCAGTAATTCCGTAAGGCTGGACAAAAAGGGGCGCCGTGGTCCCAGAGTGCCGGCCATGAGGCGCAACGATTCCAGCCAGCGGCGCATTTCCCTGCCCGCAATGGAGGAGGCGGCAAAGTTGTGCAGTTCGGGCATTTTCCCCGCCTACTTCAGCGCGGCGATGCGGGCTTTGTAATACCCGGCCTGGGCGGAATCGGCAGGAGGCAGAGCCTTGATGAACTCTTCATAGGCGCTGACGGCACGGGCCTTGTCGCCTGCCTGTTCGGCCGCCGCTCCAAGCTGAGTCAAAGCAAGCGGTTTCACCGCCGCAGGCACGCGGGGGAGAAAGCCTTCCATTTCAGTGACGGCTTCCCCGGCCTTGCCCTGGCGCAGCAAGAGATCGATGCGGTTCATCCAGGCGGTGAAGGCCAGAGGAGAAAGTTCCTTGCCGTCATCTTCTCCGGCGAGCTGGCCGTAGGCCTGCGCGGCGTCGTCCCATTTCTCCAGAGCCACGGCGGTGGAAGCCAGCTCCAGGCGGAGGGCGCGGGAAATCTCCGCCGGGGCATTGGAGGAAAAGCTTTGCAATGCCGCATAGCGCGCTGCGGGATCAACAATCGCGCTGATCCGGCCCAGCTCCATCTTTGCTTCCTGCGCCTGGGTCTGGCTGTGCCATTGCCAGCCGGCAGCAGCGAGGATGACCACAACGATCAGCACCACGGCCAGAGCGATGCTTTTTGCGTGCCCCAACACAAAATTCCATAGAGGAGCGGCTTCGGGGCTGACTTCAGCTTTCACTTCATTAAACATCTGCGCGGCGGCCATGCCGGGAATGTCTGCCGGAACCTGAACCGGAGAGGAAGGGGAGGAAAGCACCTGGGGTTTCTTGATGGCCATGAAAAGCTCCTTTGAGCCGTTATGCGCGGCGTATACGATGCCGGGCGCATGCCCGGAAAATCCTGCGATAACCCAAAACCGGGGAATATGGTGTTGCACGCTAGATAAAGCTTACAAAAATGTCAATCAAGTGCCGACGGGCTTGCGCGGAAATCCTCTCCGCCGTATGAAACCTGAATACGGCACAACATGGCGTCCACTGTTTTTCGGTTTTTGCCTGTGCCGTAATCCCGCTTGCCCCGAAAGTCGCGGGCAGGTCGCGGCTCGGCTCTCTTCATTCTCAAGGCGTTTCGCGCCAAGGGCTGAAGGCTCCGCGCCACAGGCCAAAGACTCTCTTTATTTTAAGATGGAGGAAATTCATGTCCGCACGCCCCGAACACGCTGCCCCCACGCTGCCTTACGCCGAACTGGAAGCGCGCCTGCACGCCATGGGGCGCACGGCCAGAGAGAGCTCACGCCTCATGGCCGCCGCGGGCCCCGGTGCCAAGACGCTCGCGCTGGAATCGCTCGCCGGGCTGCTGGAAGAACGCCGGATGGAACTACTCGCGGCCAATGCCGAGGATCTGGCCGCTGCGCGGGCGGCAGGTCTGGATGGCCCCCGGCTGGATCGCCTTGCCCTTGACCATAAAGTTATCGCTGACATGGCCGGTGCCTGCCGTTTTGTCGCCACCTTGCCCGATCCGGTCGGCGCGATGGACAGCCAGCAGCAGCGCCCCAACGGGCTGCTGGTGGGCCGCATGCGCGTGCCGCTGGGCGTGGTGAGCATGATTTATGAAGCCCGGCCCAACGTCACCATCGACGCCTCCATCCTGTGCCTTAAAGCGGGCAATGCCGTGCTGTTGCGTGGCGGATCCGAAGCTTTGCGCTCCAATCTGGCTCTGGCCGCGTTGCTTGGTGAGGCTCTGAACCGGGCCGGACTGCCCGCCGGGGCTGTTCAGCTCATCGACGTGGCGGATCGCGCTGCGGTCAGTATTTTGTGCAAGATGGATGAATTTGTGGACGTGCTCATTCCGCGCGGAGGCGAAACCCTGGTGCGCGCCGTCACGGCTGAAGCCACCATGCCCGTGCTCAAGCATTTCATGGGGGTATGTCACGCATTTATCGACGAGGGAGCGGATCTGCCGCAGGCGCTGGAGATTGTGTTTAACAGCAAGGTTCAGCGGCCCGGCGTGTGCAACGCGCTGGAATGCCTGCTGGTGCACCGGGCCGAGGCTGAGCGTTTTCTGCCCCTGGTTGGGGAAAAGCTTGGCGGCGCGGGAGTGGAATTCCGGGCCTGCCCCTGTGCCCTTCCCTTGCTTGGCCCTTTGCCCGGCGCGCAGGCGAAAGCGCTACGGGGAGATGATCTGGGGCGGGAATTTCATGACCTCATTCTGGCCGTGCGCGTCGTGGACGACATGGACGAGGCGCTGGCGCATATCGAACGCTATGGTTCGCACCATACAGAAATCATCTGCACGCGGGATCATGTCCGGGCCATGCGCTTTTTGCGTGAAGCCGACGCTTCCATGGTGGCCGTCAACGCCTCAACACGCTTCAATGACGGCGGTCAGCTCGGCCTTGGCGCGGAAATCGGCATCAGCACGTCCAAGCTTCACGCTTACGGCCCCATGGGCGTGCGTGAACTGACCACCACCAAATTTGTGGTCTTTGGTCAAGGTCAGGTGCGGGATTGAAATGGGCGGCATAGGCATCCTTGGAGGGACGTTTAATCCCGTGCACAGCGGGCATGTGCGCCACGCCGTGGAAGTCGGCGAGAATCTTGGGCTTGACCGCGTCCTGCTCATGCCCAATGCCGTGCCGCCGCACAAGACGGCGCGGGGGCTGCTGCCCTTTGAGCTGCGTGTGGAGCTGCTGCGCGCGGCTTTAAGCGGCATTCCGCTGCTGGAGGTCTGTACGCTGGAAAGGGAACTGGAAAGCCCTTCCTACACCTGGCGTTCTCTGGCCGAATTCCGCAGACGCGGCGTGGTTTCCCGCCCGGAGGATCTGTACCTTATGCTCGGCGTGGAAGATTTCGCCCAACTTGATTCCTGGGCGCGGGGGCCGGAACTCCCGGCCTATGCCAATCTGGTTGTTGTGCCGCGTGAAGGTTCGGGCCGCAGGGTGTTTGAAGCGGCCGGAGCCCGCTTCTGGCCCGAAGTCTGGCCTGAAAGCGGAAAAGAGGGCGCCTGCGGGCCGGATGCCGCAGACGGCGAACGGGCCGAGGTGCCGCTGGCCCCGCTGTTCCCGGGTACGCGCTGTATATATATGCCTCTGCCGCGTATGGACATTAATGCGACGGAAATCCGACGACGCTGGCGGGAAGGGCGCTGCCTCAACGTGCTGCTGCCCGACGCGGAACTGGCGCTGATGCGAAAGCATGACGCGCAGCTGCGAGAGGCCTGGGGATAAGACCTCCCTGCGTGAAAGACGCTGCGGCGCGATGGCATGAGCGCCGAATTTCGCCCTGACAAGACGGCGAAGCCGATGAAATCCTTTTCCGTACCC
>CAJTSU010000120.1 GCA_910579055.1 uncultured Mailhella sp.
GATGAGCCTCGCTCCGCTCGACTCCGAGAGCATTTCAATGACAAAATGCTCTAGCGGCAGAATTTCTCGACGTAACGATCCAGGCATTCCTGCACCACGCCGCGCGCGGTTTCGGCGTTCTGCACATAGTCAATGGCTGTTTTTTTGCCTTCCAGTTCCTTGTATACGGAAAAGAAGTGCGACATTTCATCAAACATGTGCCGGGGCAGATCGCCGATGTCCTGGTACTGGTTGTAGTTGGGATCACTGAAGGGCAGTGCGATGATTTTTTCGTCCTTGTCGCCGCCGTCTTCCATGCCGATTACCCCGATGGGGTAGCAGCGTACCAGACAGCGGGGCATGAGCACTTCCGAGCAGAGCACCAGAACGTCAAGAGGGTCTTTGTCCTGCGCATAGGTGCGGGGGATAAAGCCATAGTTGGCCGGGTAATGCGTGGAGGTATACAGTACGCGATCCATCATCAGCAGACCGGTCTGCTTGTCCAGCTCATATTTGATTTTGCCGCCCTTGGGGATTTCAATGACAGCGCAAAAATCGTTGGGGCGGATACGATCCGGGGAAATTTCGTGCCAGATGTTCATCAGACGTTCCTTTATGATGTGAAATCTTCCGCCTTCAGCGGGAGAAGAGCGGAACACTCTATGTCAGGCTGCTGCGGGGATCAAGCGGAAAGGCCGGGGCGGGCCGTCTTGCCAAGCTCCGGCCCGGCCCCTATGATGCGGAAAAATTTTCAGGAGTCCTCATGCCCGACGCATCCTTTCTTGAACAGGCCGTTTCCTTCGTCCTGCACATCGACATACATCTGTTCGCTCTGGTTGAAGCCTACGGAGCCTGGCTGCTCGCCATTCTGTTCCTTATCGTCTTCTGCGAAACGGGCCTGGTGGTGACACCCTTTCTGCCCGGCGACTCCCTGCTGTTTGCGGCGGGTGCCGTGGCCGGAGCGGGGTATTTGAACTATTTCGCCTGCATTGCCGTACTGCTGGCGGCCGCGATATTGGGCGACGCCGTGAACTATGAGATCGGACGGCATGCGGGGCCGGGTATTTTCAAACGGGAAACCCGTTTTCTGAACAGGAAACATCTGCTCAAGGCTCATGCCTTTTATGAAAGGCACGGCGGCAAGGCCATCATTCTGGCCCGTTTCATCCCCGTTGTGCGCACCTGTGCGCCCTTTGTGGCGGGTATTGCCCTTATGAACCCGGCGCGGTTCTTCTCCTTCAATGTGATCGGGGCTGTGCTGTGGGTGGTGGGGCTGGTGTCCGCAGGATATTTTCTCGGCAACATTCCTGCGGTGAAGGAACATTTCAGCGCTGTTGTATACGGGATCATTCTTGTTTCCGTCGCCCCGGTTGCAGTGGAATTTGTACGCATGAAGATGGGGAAGGGGAAATGAAGAAAGCTCCCTCTCTGCCTTTTTCCGTATTCCTTGACCGCGACGGAACGATCATTGAAGATCGCCATTATCTCGCCGATCCGGCGGGAGTGACGCTGCTGCCCGGTGCGGGCGAAGCGCTCGGACGCCTGTGTGCCGCCGGGTGTCATCTTTATGTGGTGACCAACCAGTCCGGCATCGGACGCGGTTATTTCAGCGAACAGGATTTTCTGGCCTGTCAGAACAGGCTGGATGAACTACTCCGGCCTTTTGGCGCGAAAATTGCCGACTTTCGTCACTGCCCGCATGACCCTTCCCGCGGCTGTGACTGCCGCAAACCGGGAACGGGCATGTGGAAAAGCCTGTGCGCCGCGCATGGGCTCAACCCGGCGGAATGCGTCATGGTCGGAGACAAGACAGAGGATCTGCTGTTCGGCCGCAATGCCGGGTTTGCGGCATCCTGTCTGGTACTCACCGGCAAGGGCGAGAGCCGGGCGCGGGAACTGGGGTGGACGCTGCCGGAGGGCGCGGGCGTGGCGGAATATCCCATGCCGGAAGCATGGGCAAGAACATTACCGGGCGCAGAGGCTTCAGAGCCGGAAAAAACGCGCCTTTTTCTTGCCCGGGATATGGATGCCGCGGCTCGGCTGCTGCTTGCCCGTCCCGTTCCGGGGAAAGCCTGATTTTGCCTATTTCCCCGCCAGTTCGAGCTGGCGGGCGTAATTGTGTATGCCGTTGGCAATGCCTTCGGCCAAGGCATCCCGGTATTTGGACTGCTTCAGGCGTTTGGCCTCCGCGCTGTTGGTGCAGTAGCCTATTTCCACCAGCACGCCGGGCATGGACGATCCGATAAGCACGTGGAAAGGCGCGCCCTTGGTGCCGTTGTTGTTGACCTGATGACCGCGCTTTTTAATTTGGGAGACGGTATTTTTTTGTATTTCCGTTGCCAGCTTGCGGGATTCCTGAATTCGCGCGCTGAGCAGCAGGTCAGTCAGAATGGCTTCCATTTCCCCCAGGCGGTGATTCGTGCCGGAGTTTTCCAGTGCGGCGAGGCGCACGCTTTCCTTGTTGCCCGCGAGATCGAGATAATAGGTTTCAAACCCCGAAACATTGGGCTTGGCGCTGGCGTTGACATGGATGGAGATGAACAGATCCCCTTTTTTCTTTACGGCGAAGTTTGAACGTTCAGAGAGGGATACCCAGGCGTCGCGCTCGCGCGTGAACACGACATTGTAGCCCGCCGCGCGCAGCACGGAGCCCAGGCGCTTGGAGACATCCAGCGTCAATTCCCGCTCCGTGATGTTGTTATGGGAGGTGCCGGGGTCTTTGCCGCCGTGGCCGGGGTCAATGACAATGGTTTTAACGCAGAGGCCGAGCTGTTCGGCCACATCTCGCGGAGGTGTCACTTTGGGGGTATGGGCGGCTGTGGATGATGCGGTTTTGCTCGTGCCGGGAGAAGGTTCAGCAATGGAGATGCCGTCTGCCAGAGCTTTTGAGGATGCCGTGGCTTCCACGATGATACGAAAGGGGGACTTTTCCGTTTTAACCGTATAGCGCCGCAGGGAAGAGAAGTCGAACTCCATGCGGGTACGTTTGTCTGTGGCGCTGTAGTCCACGGAATAACGGCTGAATATGCCCATTTCCTTGTAGCGTGCGCCGGACTTGACGGCCTTGGCGGGGGCTGTGCCTTCAAGATCAAGGATCAGGCGCGGAGCCTTGCCCTTGCTGCCGGTTTCGTGCTGTATTTTCCAGCTGCTGGGCTGATCCAGAGAAATCGTGATGCGAATGACGTCGCCGCGCTTTTGCGGACTGACGCGGGAAACGGACGCGAGCGGATCCGGCTGTGTGACCCCGGCGGGAATAGTGCCCGACGCAAGGGAGGCAACAGCGACCCCTTTGGGGGGACTGCTTTTTTGAGCGGAGCTCCTGCTCAGGGTGGCAAGCAGTTCGTCCGCATTGTCATTGTCACGCGGGGATTTGCGCTTGGCATCCCTGGCGGGAGCGGGCGCTGCAATCGGCGCGAGCGAGGCAACGGCGGAGGCGTCCGGTTTACTGTCCATTTTTGCAAGGTAACTTGCGGCAGGCGCGGCGTGATCGCTCTTGGCGTATTTTTTGCGCAGGGTGGTAAGCAGGGTACGGGCCTCGCCGGGGTCGCGCATGAGTTCATTGCGAATAACCGCGGCCCGATACAGGGCATCGTCGGCAAGCACGCTGGAAGGGTGCTTCTTTGCCAGAAATTCAAAGCGGGATGCGGCTTCCTGCGCGTCCTTGCGGGTGAAGGAGCGCCGGGCCATTTCCTCCAGGGCTTCGGCGGAGCGGAACAGGGCGGCGGGGCGGTTGTTCCATGAAGGGGCGCCTTCGTATATTTCCTGAAACTCATCCGCCAGCTTGAGCCAGGAGTGACGATATTTGGCGCGCCTGGGATCTTTCCTCAGCCGGTCGAGGTCAACCTTGGCCTGCGCGTAGCCTGCGGGCTCGCCTGCCGCAAAGGC
The DNA here is from genome assembly GCA_910579055.1 of uncultured Mailhella sp. Classification (GTDB taxonomy): domain Bacteria; phylum Desulfobacterota; class Desulfovibrionia; order Desulfovibrionales; family Desulfovibrionaceae; genus Mailhella. Next base: position 3,865 of record CAJTSU010000120.1, read on the forward strand.
CGGAACGACAGGTGCGGGAATGCATAAGGAACACGCCAGAATGAACGATGCGAAGGACAGCAGAGCTTTTTTCATGAAAGACTCCCGTTGAAGAGGACTCTCGGGGATATTTCGTCGGGCTCTGTCACAAGAAATGTGAGAAGTATTCATTGTGTTTTTTCAGCCCGGATAACCTTATGTATACAAGATACAGAAAATCCACGTTTGTTAATTCATATCAAACTATGAAAAACGGGCAAGTAGAAATGTTTTTTGTCTAGACTATATTGAGACAATCTTGTGAAACGGTAACGGTATGGAACTTTTTAAAAAAATAGATTCTTGAAAAATACTAAAAATTTTCTAATTTTTTTTAATACATAAAAAGTGTCCCGGCACTGACGATACCGGGACATGTTTACCCAACGCGCCGTAAAGCCCCGCTCTGCAGGGCGGGGATATAAGGCACACCTTGACTGGAATTTTGACTTTCCTGCCTTTCTTTGCTATCAGGCGACACGGCGGCAGGACATGCCGTGTCAGCCTGTGGAGAGATAGTGAGACCTGGGGGAATAGGCGGTTGGTTCGTACCCGTAAAATTCCCCACGTGGGAATTTGAAAGCAAAAACCAAGCTTTGTTCCTCCGGGCAGTCTCGGCGAAGCAGGAACCCGCTCAGGGACGCAATCGTAAGATTGCCTTCGCTGGGAATCCCCCGACTTTAGGCGGGGGAGGATGTCAATTTCGAGGTGTTGTTGAGGTCAGGCCGCCAATGCCTTGAAGAGGATGGAGAGGCCCACAAAAACGCCGAATCCGCCGAACCCGCGTTTCAGGGCGGCCACAGGCAGGCGGGGCCAATGGGCCAGTTTGGCTCCGGCCACGGCCATGAGCATGCTCGGAATCATCAGCCCGAAGGTGCCCGGAAGGTAGACGTAGCCAAGAGAAAAGCGCGGCAGTTCGGGCACGTTCCAGCCCACGGCCATGTAACTGAGGGTGGAGGCAAGGGCGATGGGCAGGCTCAGAGCGGCGGCGGTGCCTACGCAGTCGCACCAGGCGAACCCGGCCCAGGCGAGGAAAACGACAAGCTGGAGTGTTCCCGCCACGCCGCTCAGGCTGGCCAGACCGCCAACCAGCATTCCGACGGGAAAAAAGAAAGCCTGGAGCCCCGTGCGCGGACGGGGTTTAAACCCCATGATCATCTGGCCGGACATCACAATGATGATCGCCGCGAAAAGTATTTCCAGCGAGCGCCCGTCAATATGGTGAGCCAGTACGGCGCCGCCGGCCGCGCCGAGTATGATGCCGGGCGTTGTTTTGCGCCAGACGTCCCAGCGCATGGCTCCCATGCGCGCGTGAGCGAGGAAGGTGACAAGAGCCGTGAACAGAATGGTCGAAGGGGCTGTGCCCACGGCAAGATGCTGTACAAGATTCTGGGGCAGCCCCATGCCGGAGAACAGAAGGTTGAGCAGGGGGACGATGATCATGGCTCCGCCCACGCCCAGCAGACCGGATAAAAAGCCTACCAGTGCGCCGCCGAAAACGAGTACGCAGAGCGTTGCAAACATGACTCCATGCTCCTGCTGTTATGTGAATGGGGAACATTTCAGTCCACTGTATCAGCAGCTCAAAGCTTCTTCAATGACCGGACGCATGGTTTCCACGCAATGTGCGCCGATGCGAATGGCTTCTTCCGCCTTGTAGAACTCCATCAGTGTGAGATTGCCCAAACGGGGAACGAGCTGCACATCCGGGGGATCTCCGGCCATGCGGCTCCGGGTGAGCCGCGCCTGCATGATATCCACCGCTCCGAATACGGTATCCAATGTGCCGGGGCGTTCGGGCGCGCGGTCTTCATCCTCTCCCTGCCCGCCCCTGGAGTAACGCTTCACCGCGGCGGCAACGCGGCCGATGACGCTCTGCCCTTGTTCCGGGTTATTTTGTTCATTACTGACGTGCCTGCCCACGATATCGCCGTTGAGGTTGACGGCAATGACCTTGTCCGCGCCCAGCGCCCGACAGACGGAAACAGGCACGGGGTTGACCAGACCTCCATCCACCAGCCAGCGCCGTTTGTGCCAGACCGGCGGAAACAGGCCGGGCAGGGCGATGGACGCCCATACGGCCTGGAGTACGTCTCCTTCCTTCAGCCACAGCTCCCGTCCGGTCGCCAGTTCTGTGGCAACCGCGGCGAAGCGCAGCGGCAGATCTTCAATGTGCACACCCGCGGGAACGACGGCATTTTCAAACAATTCCTGAAGTTTTTCATGCTTGACCAGCATGCTGAGTGAGGTGCTGATATTGAAATAGCTCATCATGCCCAATCGGGTGAGGGAAAGCACAGCCTGCTTCAGCCGATCCAGGTTGCCCGCCACGCAGGAGGCGCCCACCAGCGCGCCAATAGATGTGCCGCAAACGATGGAGGGGGTGACATCCATGTTTCTCAGCGCTTCAATGATGCCGATGTGAGCCCAGCCGCGCGCTGCGCCGCCGCCGAGCGCCAGACCAATATTCATCAGAAAATCCTTGTGGTTTGAATGCTTGCCTTCAAAGGATGAACGAGATTGCGGGGAATGCTATAGGGTAGACTGCCGCTGCGTCAAGGAGGTGAGAGGACAGGCTTTGTCATAGAAGCGTGTTGGCAGCGTTGCGCGTGACGTGTGCCTTGCAAGGCATAACTATTGTCCTTCTCATCCCTGACGAATGCTTCGCTCTGCATGCCCCTGATAATCTGTTCAAGAGATTCTTCCCTCTCTGGAAAGGTTTCCAAAGGCGTTTCCACCGCATGGCAGACAGAGGAAAACGACAGAACTCCCATAAGCAATGACGTTGCGCCGCACGTTATAGAGGCGTTCCCACAAGAGAAAGCGGGCACGGCATTTTTTGTACGCCGTGTCCGCTTTCTGGTCAGAAGTTATTATGCTTGTCTGCTGGAGCATGTTCATTTTGAAAATGCTCCCGGAGTCGAGCGAAGCGAGACTCCGCCGCGCCGCCGCAGATACTTTTAATAGCAAAATGCTCTAGAACTTCCAACTGATGCCCATGTTGACGCGCTGGTCGGTTTCATGGCGGGAAGCCTGCACACCGTAGTTCAGGCCGATCGCAAGATTGCCCTTTTCCGCCTGAATGCCCAGCATACCGGCCCAGCTCGTGGAATCCATGATGCGGGTGTTCACGTTGCTCCAGGAGTCGGTGCCGGAGAACTTCACCCTGGTGTTGGCTTTCTTGTCGCCTGCAGCGGGAATAACGGACACATCGGCCTGAGGCTTCACATTCCAGTCTGCCACATCAATGTTCCTGGTCACGGTTACGCCAACGGGGAACTGTACGATGTTCTGAGTATCGGACTTCACGTTGTTAAGTGTGGAACCGTTCACCTTCAGGTTGTGGCTGTCCGTGTGCAGAGCGGTGTAGCGCACGCCCGCATGGGGCAGAATATCCAGCCGGTTCGTCCTGATCTGGTATTCGGCGCGCAGATCTGCGGTGAAAGCGCTGGTGTCCACATCGGCCTTGGCCTGTTCCATGCCCATGGAGGCGGGCAGGTTCATCGTTATGTCATGGTTCCCCATGCTGTAACCGAGCGAAGCCAGAACGTTCAGATTGTCCAGGTTCCAGCCCGCATACAGGTTCACGCCGCCGAAGTTGTATTGGTTATCGGTGGAAGTGGCAGTACCTCTGGTTTCGGACTTGCCTCCGCCTCCGTTGACGGCGGCCCCCATGCGCACGCCGCCGCCCGCAATTTCACCCGCCCGCGTGTCAACGCCAAGGGCGATACCACCGTAATTGCCACGTACAGAAGCGCCGGAAACGCCCATGCCGTGCGTGTAGGTGTTGCCGTAGATGGGGGTGGCCCAGATATCCAGCCCGTCCTTGTGCATGCTGTTGCCGGAATCAAAGTTGCCCAGCGAGAGATGATGCAGAACCGTATGCGATGCGGCATCGGCCAGATGCAGAGAGGTGTTCTGCACGCCTGCCGTCACGGACGCGCGGGAGACTTCATTGATGGTATCCACAGCGGTGGAGGTGTCTCCGTAGCCAGCGATGCCAGAGGCCGTTCTCAAAGCCCTGGAGAGGAACTGTGTGCCTTTTTCGCCATCGTCATAGTATTTCTCGCCCATGCCAATCTGATGGGCCAGGTTGGCGTTGTCAATGGTTGCAGTCAGCCCGCTGTCAAGACCGGGGAGTGCCTGTGCGGCTGCTTTTGCTTCGCCCGCCACAGTGCCGTCATCGCCACGAGCCAGGGACACCAGCGGGTTGTCAGGGAGCAGATTCACGCCCTGCCAGGCTGTGTCAGCACCAGCCCCGTCTTTCACAAATTCAATCTTGTTCTTGTCAAAGCCATCACCAAGAACCACATAGGTTTCGCCAGCCTGCGCGCCTGTGATCACGAGTTTGGCGCCAGCCTCGATTTTCGCGTCGCCATCCGCGGCAGGCGCCGCATAAGAAATCGCCCCTGGCACCAGGCTGGCACGCGCTTTGCTGTCCGTGGTATAATGCACTTGGTCATTGTCACCATTGATGACCAGCATGGTGTTGGCGCCCTGGGTGAATGTGCCGGCCCCGGTCATGGCATCAAGGAGCGAGGACTGTTCTTCGCTTCCGGTGTTGTACGGAGCCTTCAGTTTTTCGGTATGCCGTTCGCCGTCCATGAAAACGCGGTAACCATTCTGGATTTCCAGAGGCGAATTGAGCGCCAGCACGGACTGCACACCTTCTTTCGTGGGCGTTTCATAGCCCGTATATGTCTTCATCAGGCCATAGAGTCCGTCGAGGGTCGCGCCTTCGCCCAAGCCTACCATGGAGTTGGCCCCAACAACGATATGGCCATCGCCGATCAGGATGCCCGGGCGCGTGTCATCAGGGGAAATACTCCTGATGACAGCCATGGAATATTGGGAATCCCAAGAGGCATCAGCAATAAAATGGCCCTTGTACATGATAAATTTGTTCAGATCGAGAATGCTGGCAACTTTAGAACCAGCATCGCCATGCACTCTGGCTTTTCTGCCCCTTATATTGAAGCTGACTTCATCAATGGCTGCCTGCATACCGTTGACAACGGTAAAACTGCCGCCGCCGACTGCCAGCACGCCGCCGGTCAGGGTACTCTTTTCAGTGCCATTGCCCGCAAGGCCGATGCATGCCCCGGTCTGCACATTGCCAAGCATATTATGCGAGCCAACAGTGTTGTAGATATCGAATCTTCTGCCGGTTGTGCTGTTGCCAGGGAGGTTGACCGCGCCATTGACCGTCACCGAGCCCTGGTTGTTAGGCAGGGTGTTGTCGGTATTCGCGAAGGTTTCCACATGATCGGCGGCAAGGTTGCCATACGTGGTGATCTCACCAGCCTTGATTGTGCCGCCGGCAGTGATGTTGCCCGCTTCGATGTCATAGGCCTGCGAGCCAGCGGGCTTGCTCGCGTCAAAAACGATAATATCACCGGTGGCGCTCACGTCGCCATAGGTCTTCTTGCCCTCGGCGTCGATGGTGACGTTCTGCAATGTGCTGGTCATATGAATGTTCTCAGCCGCCACTGCCGTACCTGCCCCATCCATAATCAACATACTCGCCACAGCCAGCGAACCGAACACGTTTATAAGGTGACATTTTTTCAGAACAGCCCGATACCGGTTAACCAGATTTCCTATCGCTCCCTTTGTCAGCATAATGCTCCTCCAAACCTCTCAATGGTTTTGTTTTCATTCGGTGACTATCGGCTGTACAGGCTGTAGAGCACGAGAGCAGCCCCGATATTGAGGAGCAAAAAAGTGTACTTTTCTGCATAGGGAAAAACAGCGTATGTCTTTATGAGAACGGAGCACATTTCTGCTGGAATAATAGACAGTTTTATGGTAACGGATACCACATGGCAAAGTTGTAACCCGAGGAGCAGAAAAGTACACGTTTTTGTTGAATTTAATGGCGGCGCAACTGACCGCGCTGTTGACCATGTTCTTCCGGCTGCGAGAAAAGAGCCAGGGCAGCCCCTGTTTTTCAGTGGGGTTTCTGTTCCCTCACAGCTCTGTAACGGAATGAAGATGTTGCCATCCCACATGTCTTTGCGGCATCCGCCAGCGTTATTTTTCCTTCAGACCAGAGTCGGGAAATTTCTTGGAATTTCGCCGGAAGCGGTCTGGGCGGCCGTCCGAATCGGATGCCTTTCTTTTTAGCGGCGGCGATGCCTTCCGCCTGACGTTTACGTATGTTTTCCCGTTCGTTCTGAGCAACGAAGGAAAGCACCTGCAACACAAGGTCGGCAATGAACGTTCCGAGCAAATCCTTGTCTCTTCGTGTATCCAGAAGGGGCATATCCAGCACCAGAATATCCACCTTTTTCTTTTTGGTAAGAAGCCGCCATTGTTTCTGGATTTCCTCATAGTTGCGGCCCAGCCTGTCGATGCTGGTGATACAGAGCAGAGCGCCGGGCCTCAGCCGCCTGAGCAGCGCCCGATACTGCGGGCGTTGAAAATTCTTCCCCGACAGCTTGTCCATATAAATTCTGTCCTCCGTTATGGAATACTCCCGCATAGCCATGAGCTGGCGGTCCTCGTTCTGGTCTGTGCTTGATACACGGATATATCCGTAAGTCTGAGTCATGTTGCTTCCTCATGTCATTGATTGAGTAACCGTATTGACAGAGCCGCAAGGGAGCGGAGGCTTGCCCGTTCCGCCTTTATCGTGAAGGCGGCGGAAGCCTTTGCATAACAGTCCACTTGCCAAAATACGCCAAAGCTCTTATTAAAAAGAGAAGGGGCCAAGAGTGCTGGTAACACTCCGGCCCCCAGGGCAAGTCCCTCAGATATGTGTTAGAGACATATCGCCGTTTTTATCGCCGCTCAGTGCCCCATGCACTGGGCGGCAAACTCATTTAATCCAGCCAGCGGCGGACAATGAGAACGACTAGAACTCCTGCCACGACTTGGCAGAGGAGCTCCAGCAAGAACTGCTCCATAGGCATCACCTCCCCCGAGGGATTGGATTTGCCCTTGTCGCCTTGTAGCCAAAGCCGAACAGCTTTTCAAGCCGTATTCCCTCTGGCC
>CAJTSU010000121.1 GCA_910579055.1 uncultured Mailhella sp.
AGGGGCACGGATGGGGCGGGAGCGGTTTCAGGGGCGAGCGTGGCCCAGAGGGGAACGGCTGTGGCTATATCATCGCGGTGCTCCATGATGGCCTTGGTGATGCTGTACACAAGGTCTTCCGGCATGTCGGCATTCACCACCAGTTCGGTATGTGTGGCAAGGCCTCTCAGTCCTTTGACTTTTCCGTTATATGCGGTATCGGAGAATGCTGTAACGCTCATGCCGTATTCTTCGGCAATACTCCGGGCGATTTCCTCATCTATGGGCAGGAAGCGGATATCCGTTGTGGACATGATGTCGGTGTATTTATACGCGGGTTCCTCGCCATGATACACGTCCACATCAATACGTCCATCCTTCATCATGTCTATGGAGTCGGGAATGGACAAGGGGAAGAGTTTCGCTCCCTGCGCCCGCAGCTCCTTCCAGCCTATGCCGTAGGCTTCGAAGATGAGACGGGGGACGAGTTCGTTGTTGCCGCCGGCAGGATTGATGTTGATTCTGATTGGGAGCTTTTTGTCCCGGATTTCCTCGATGGATTTAATGCCGGATGCTTCGGTGACGACAATGTGGGTATGGGCGTTGGTGTTTATGTTGACCAGCCCCATCACTTTGTCCTGCACGCCCTTGAACGGTTTCATGCCCTTGGAACCCATATAGGTGTTGATGGACTGCGCCACCCCTATCTGTGACTGGTTGTTCTGCACGCGCATGATATTGGTGAATCCGGCGGAGGGAAACATGGTGTAGTCAATATCGGGATTGGAGTCCATGACAGCCTTGCCCACGGCCCCCATTCCCACATAGAAAACGCCTCCCTGGTTGCCTGCCGCGGCGTTGATTTCAATTTTGGCGGAAGCCGGGCAGGGAACACCAAGCAGCGCGATGCCGACCGTGAGTGCCAGAACAGAGAGCGTACGTTTCATGAGATTCTCCTTGTTTATAACATTATACCACAGAAACGGAGTCAGCCGTTTAAGGTCGGTTCGCGTTTTTTGCCGATGTACTGGACAGCCAGAACACTGCCGCAGGCCGTCAGGCCAATAATGTCGGTAAGATTGCCGGGCATGATCATGCACAGCCCTCCTCCGATCAGCAGAATACGTTCCATCATACCGGCCTTGCGCAAGAAGTGGCCCTGCATGCCGCCGGAGAGCGCCACTACTCCGGCGAGACTGGTGATCACGGCCATGCCGATTTCGGCATAGGTACCCTGCGCCGCGAGAGCAGGGGCGTAGATGAACATGAAAGGCACGGCAAAGGCCACAACGGCCAGCTTGGCGGCTGTGAAGCCGGTTTTCATGGCGTTGCCTTCAGCTATGGCCGCGCCCGCGAAGGCTGCCTGACAGACAGGGGGAGTAATGACGGAGAGGATGGCGTAGTAGAAACAGAACAGGTGCGCCACAATGGGCAGGCATCCGGCCTTGATGAGCGCGGGAGCGCCCAGCGTGGCCACGATGATGTAGGCAGGAGCCGTGGGCACGCCCATGCCGAGTATCATGCTGGTGATCATGAGGCAGACGCAGAGCAGGAAAAGGTTGTCTCCCGCCAGAGAGGTAATGACGGCCATGAGTTTGTAGCCCACTCCGGTAAGAGAGATGACGCCTATGATGATTCCCGCGCAGGCGCAGCAGGCCCCGATCATGGTGACATTTTTTGCGGAAAGAATGAGAGCCTCGCAAAACGAACGGAAGGTGAAGCGGGTTTCGGCGCTGAACAGGGCTATGAACGGAATGGAAAGCGTGGCGATATTGGCGCAGAAGCTTACACTGCGCCCCATGCACATGGCTCCGATCAGAATGATGACCGGCCCGAGATAATACAGGCGGCTGATCACATGGCGTCTGGTGGGGACGAGTTCGGCGTCAATATAGCCAAGATTGGTTTTCACAGCTTCAAAGTGGATCATACACCACAGAGACAGGTAATACAGTACGGCTGGCAGCAGAGCGGCTTTGGCCACAGAGAGATAGGGGACGCCCGCAAGGTCGGCCATGATGAATGCCGCAGCACCCATGATGGGCGGCATAAGCTGGCCGCCCGTAGAAGCCACGGCTTCCACGGCTCCGGCAAATTCCGGTCTGTAGCCGACCTTCTTCATGAGCGGGATGGTGAAGATGCCCGTACCGTACACATTGGCCACGGCTGAACCGGAAAAGGTGCCGAACATGCCGGAGGCAAAAATGGCTACCTTGGCCGGGCCTCCCTGAGAATTTTTGGTGAGCAGGCAGGCAATGTCCATAAAAATATTCGTCATATGTGAGCGTTCAAGGAACGCGCCGAACATGATGAATCCGAAGATCGTCCCCGTGGCCACGGAAGTGGGAATGCCGTACAGGCCTTCATTGGACAGGTACATGCATTCCAGGATCATGTCCGTCGTGATGGGCATGCGCTTGAGGGCCGAGGGCAGCATGTCGCCCCAGAAGGCATAGCCCAGAAATATCAGAGCGATGATGACCAGAGGCCAACCTGTGGTGCGGCGGGTGATTTCGAGTGTAAGCAGCAAGGCCGCGGCGGCCAGCAGTCGCCCTGTGGCGGAAACATCATCCACATAGCGCATGCGCTCCATAATTTCCGCGCTATTAATGGTGATATAGGCAGCGATGACCACGGCCAGCACAGAGAGGCACAGATCCAGCACAATCAGCGCGGCGGGTTCTTTTCGGCCTTCTTTCATTTTGAAAGGCGGGTGCAGGAGAAAGATGAGCACCATGACGAACCCCAGGAAGTCTGCTCTCATGGTGGTGCCTTCCAGTACGCCGAAGGCAGTGAACCATATCTGGAAAAGAGTGAATATGATGGCCACAGCAGCAGCCAGCGGCTTGAGGGATTCTCTGGTCAACATACAAACCTCCTGCACGGAATAGCTGCATTCCTTAAATGACAGCACTTTCAACTTAGCAGAATCAGGCGATTCTGCTAATACTTTTTAAATTTTTCGTGTATTTATTTTTTATATGACTTTTTTGAGACAGTTTGATAATGACTCATGGTCAGAGATGATTTTTCTTGGCTCTGTTGCAGAATAGTCTTGAAAATATCCTTGACCGCCGGAGGCGCGAGCGTAGCGAGCTATGGAGGCCGGGCCGAAGGCCGCGCAGCGTTCCCGTCAGCCGAGCCTTCAAGGCTTGCGGGAATCGAGAGCAGCGCGACGCCCCCCGCCGCATGGTAATGCGGCATGGAGGGGCAGGGCTTGGACAAAGCGCAGGCCAGGGCCGTTAAGCCCTGGCCTGCAATAGGCGCTTATAACCCTGCGAACAATGTTACAGCGAACTTGTTCAAAAGGTATCTGTTCTGACTTGCAGAAAGTTTAATCTTCCCAGTTCAGTTTCAGGGCGCGTGCCGCATTTTTCCACATAATGTTTTCCAGCACGCTTTCTTTAAAGGGGAGCCGCATCCATGAGTCCACGCCTTCTTTCAGCGTAATGAGCGGGTAGGCAGAGCCGAAAACCAATTGGTCCTTGATCATGCTGTTGCCTGCCTCGGCATAGATTCTGCCGAAGGGACTATCAGGAACATAGACATCGGGGCAAGGGAAGTAATTGCGTCTGCGAAAGGCCACCATGATATCTTCAAACGCGTGAGGTACGCAGCCATGCATGCCAATGACCGTCAACTTGGGAAAATCCACCAGCATTCTGTCCAGATGTTCCGGGTTGGTATAGCTGATATACGGCCCGTTACCGCCGCCCGTCATCATGAACAGCGGGATATCCATTTCACTCAGGTATTCATATAAGGGGTACAGCTCCTTATCATCCGCATAGTGTTTGGACATGCCCGGTTCAAGGCTGGCAGCCTGAACAGGGCCGTTTACGACGAATTTCTCGATAATATCCAAGGATTTTCGTATATGGTATCCGTCAATGGCAACAGTGCCGTACAATTTGTCTGGGTATTGCTCAACAAGCCGGGCGACTTCTTCCGGCGGTGTGATCGCGTCTTCGCGTTGATCGCCGAAAGACCAGCGTGTGACAGCGCAGGCCAAGGTAATGCCCGCTTCATCAAGTTCATGCATAAATATCATAGGTAATCCCCCGGCTATGCCGGGGGATTACCTATGATATTTATTATTTTCAGCATGTTAGCCAAACAAATCGTTTTGCCTGCGCTCTTATATCCGCTTCTGTTAGCCCCAAGGACAAATTTCTATGGAAAAAATTCCGGCGCTTGCAGCAACGCGAGCGCCTTTTTACTGCCCGGAAACAGCCAGCCCGCAGATATGCCAAAAGCCACAATTTCCGTTTTCAGATTTCGCGCCTTTTTGGTGATTATCCAAAATCGACCAGATACAGCCAAAAGCATCCAGTAATTTTAGGGGTTGATTTTAGGGGTAAAAATTATAGCAAGCACATATAATATTTTGAAATAATTATATAATCATATAAAATAATAATTTCCATGAAATACCTTGACGCGGAAAAGGGTAAGGCTCTGTCACAGAACCGTATTCATAGCATTGTGCGGAGCGTATGGTTTTGCTCCGGCGCAGGCGGCAATATTCATTGCCGCAAACGCAGCCCGTGTTCCACACGGGCCAAAGGCAACATGTATCCATGGCCGGATCGCTTGCGCCTTTGTGAAGCTGCGCATCACCCGGCTCCGCTCCGCGTGACATTTGACCGCCGAAGGCGCGAGCGCGGCGTTTTCCGCAATAAACCTGACAGGTTTGTGCGGGGGCGTTTTGGAATGAAATTTGCATTGCCTTGGGCATATTGCTGCGAAGGTGCCGCTCACGTCTTTGCATTGATCTGCCAGTTCTGATCCGAGGTAAGACCGGACCTGTCGGAATAAGGGACTCATGGGACAGCCCCGCTCCCTTTCCGTTCACATTCCAGTCAAGGATCTTTCCATGAACAGAACTCTTTCCGTGAAATGGGCTCTCACGCTGCTTATCCCCTTCCTGGTCTATTTCATTCCGGTGCCTCTTGATGTCGTCAACCCGAAGATGCCCCTGTTCCTCGCTTTTACCGTATGGGCGGTTGTTGCGTGGATTACCGAAATTCTTCCCTCCGTGGTCGTTGCGACGGTATTGACTTTTCTGTATGCCCTTTTTGTAACCACGCCGCAAAATGCCTTTGGCGCGTGGCTGACATTTCTGCCATGGATTTCATTGGGGGCGCTGATTTTTGCCCATGCCATGGAATGCACGGGGCTGGGAAAGCGTATCGCCCTGCGCGGCATGCTCATGATGGGGGGATCCTTTACGGCCACCATGTTCGGCCTGATTGTTTCCGGCCTTGTCATGGCTCTTATCGTCCCCGGAGCTGGCATGGCGCGCCTGGTCATTTATGTCACCATCGGGCAGGGACTGGTTTCCGCGCTGGCGGTTGATCCGAGATCGCGCCTGTCTTCTGCTCTGATGTTCGGCTGCTTCATGGCCGCCACGACTCCCTGCCTGGCATATCTGACTGCCGGGGAAACTCCGCTGCAGATGCTTTCCGTTGTCAGTGCCGCCTGCGGCAGGCAGATGACCTGGATGGAGTATTTTCGACTGATGACGCCGTTCGGCATATTATATTGCCTGGGGTGTACCTTCCTGATTTTTATGGTGCGCGGCAAGGAACGCCTGCCTGACGAGCAGCATCTGCGCGAGACGCTGACCCGCAGGCTGGAGGAGCTTGGCCCGTTCAAAGCCAGTGAAGCCAAGACGCTGCTTGTGATGCTTATCGGACTCGTGGGATTTGTCACTGAATCCTGGCATCATATGAACGGGGCCTATATTTTTTGCTGTGCGTCCATGACCTGCTTTCTTCCCGGCATAAATCTGGCAAATCAGCAGACCTTAAGGGAAATCAACACGCCGTTCCTCTTTTTCCTGTGTGGCTGCATGTCCATCGGTTTTGTCGCCAATGCGATGAATGTTCCCCAGTGGATTACCGGCGCCATCATGCCCATGATGCAGAACCAGAGCGTGGATGTGGCGATTATGCTTTCCTACCTGCTTTGTGTGGTGCTCAACTTTCTGCTTACGCCCATGGCCTGTCTGGCATCAATGGGGGGAGCCCTTACTGCAATGGCTACGGAACTCGGGCTTGATCCCTATGCGCTGGCACTGACCTTTCAGTATGGCTGCGATCAGCACATTTTCCCCTACCAGACGGGATATTTCCTGTATTTGTTCACATCTGGGGCGGTTTGCCTGCGCTACCTCATGCCCGCCCTTGCGGTACGCATAGTCGCCGTTGCCGTTGCCGTTGCCGTTGCCATTCCCCTTTTGCTGGTTCCTTACTGGAAGTTCATTGGCTACATACAGTAGAGCGTTTTCGCTGTGACAATGCTTGCGGAGTCTAACTCCTCGAAAATTCACCGCAAAGCGGAGGAACCGAGAGTTGCTTGTAGCGCATGATTCCGGCCTGCTGTCCGCGGTAAAACAGGGGGGGCGGGGGAAACTGTTTCCCGTTCCCCCCTCCGCTGTGCTTCACTTGCGCATGATAAGGTCAAGCGGATACTTGTTTCCTTCATCCCCGGCATGTTTTATTAGGAAAGACGCCGCAAGGCCGCGCAGGCTGCGGCATGAAGTGAGACGGCAAGGAGTGACGTATGAGATTCGGGTATCTGGCAACCGGGTTGTGTTGCCTGGGATTGATGTTTGCTGAGGGAACAGCCGGCGCAGCGGAGACTGATATGAACAACGAAACGGGACTGCTTTGTTCCGTGTTTGTGGGCAAACCTACCGACCATTCCGTGACTATGAGCGTTGTGAACGGCGAGCAGCCGTTTGAGGGGCAACTTTGCACACGCGAAGAAGGTAAGGCAACGTGGGCGTGTCTCCCCCTGTCACTGGGAGCGACCAGCCGGGAGAAGCTGAAGGGCGGTACGAAACTTGTTCGGGTAGACGGCTTGAAGCCTGGGACGCAGTACCGTTTTGAAGTGCGGGGCAAGGACGGCAGGCCGGTGCCCCAGGGAGAAGGGCATTTTGTGACGCAACGTCCCGCGCGGGCTTCTTTCCGTTTCATTGCCATGACGGATGCTCATGTCAACCCGCTTAACCCGGAACGGAATATTGTTCTGCGCACGTGTGCGGATGCGGCGGCGGCTCTGCGCCCTGATTTTGTGTTCCATATGGGCGATAATATCCAGACGGTTGCTTCTTCGCACGGCGGGCCCGCGACGGAAGAAGAGCATCCGTCCCTGTTTTACCTTTACTGGCGTCAGGTTCTGGGAAAGTTGCAGGGAGAAGCGTCAAATTTTGTCCTGAACGGCAACTGGGAAGGCGAGAACGGCTGGCACCCGGAATTGAACCGCAAATGGGCACGAGAGGCCCGGATGCTGTTTGCGCCCGCGCCGGACAACAAAACCTATCCTCAGGGCGGAAGCTCCAACGAGGATTATTATGCTTTTGCCTGGGGGAATGCTCTGTTTGTCACGCTCAACGCCACAGGGTATACTGTTGTCAATCATGAGCATACGCGCGGCCCCGGACGTGGCGATGACTGGACGCTGGGCAAGGAACAGTATGCCTGGCTGGAAAAAACACTGAAAGATTCTCAGGCTCCGTGGAAATTTTTGTTCATCCATCATGCCGTGGGTGGTAATGCCGGTGATGATGTGAATACCCGTTATGGACGGGGCGGCGGACGTGCCGCGCATGTGGGCGAGCAGGCCAGGATCCATGAGATGATGAAAAAATATGGCGTACAGGTCTTTTTCTACGCGCATGATCATGTGTTTACAGATATCGAAGTGGACGGTATCCATTATATTTGCAATGGCTCCGTCGGGGCCCCGTGGAAATTCGGCCCCGAGGAAACCGGTTATGAATTTTCCATTCCCGATTCCGGGTTTACCGTGGTGGACGTAGACGGCGACAAGATGAAAATCCGCTATGTGCGGCCGGATGAAACGAACGCGGAAGGCAAGACGTTGTATACGCTGGACTTGAGTTTGCGGTAGGTTGTGCTGTTTCAACAGGACAGACAGCCGTTAACGTTGTACACAGCCGGGGGATATTGTGTCCCGGCTGTGTATAATGTTATCGGCTCTCGACACTGTTGATGCAGCTCCGCATATCCCCGTTTCTTGAGGGGATCAGGGGAAATTATTTCTCCCGGCGGGGGACGGGGCACAGCCCCGCTCCAAGCAGAATTTATGAAATGGCTCTGTTCATGCCGCATTGTGCCGGTTATGCTTTTTTTCCAGCATCTCCCGCGCCTTTGCGGCGACCTCTTCCGGGATGACACGCAACAGGCATTGCGGGTCGGCGCAGTCTACCCGGCCGCAGGGATTGCACTCCAGGCCGGGACGAAATTCCACATGCTCCGGGGAAGGGTAACTCCATTCGGGGCCGGACGCTCCGGGAATGACGATGCTGGGCAGATCCAGCGCCACAGCCATATGTCGGGGCGCAGAGCAATGTCCCAGGTGCAGCACGGCGCGGGCCATGCACGCGGCGGACAGGCGCAGGGACGGGGCGGGGGCGGGAACAAGGACGCGATCCGTACAGGCGCACATGGATTTCAGCGCCCGGATTTCGTCCTCTTCTCCAGGGCCGCGCAAGAGCAGAAAGCGCAAAGAGGGATCACTCTCAGCCAGCAGATCCAGCACTCGCGCCCAGCGAACAGCGGGCCAGCGTTTGGAAGCACGGCGATGAGTCGCGTCCACAGTGATCAGGCGCATATCATCGGAAACGCCGAGGCTGTGCAGCAGATCCGCTGCCTGCTTCCGTTCTTCCCTGGTGAGGTAGATACGGGGCTTTTCGCCGGAGTAGGCGATGCCCAGCGGAGCAAGCAAAGAAGCCTTGGTTGCGGCGGCGTACAGGCCGGGTTCCGGTACGGCGCGGAGGTTATACAGACCGAGTTTTGACCAGGCGGAAGGAAAGGACAGGCGTGTTTTTGTGCCGTTCAGGGCGCAGAACAGGGTGAGCATGCGGCAGCGCGGCAGTTGCTGGCAATCCACCACAAGGTCAAAACCGTGTGCAGTGGCCCGGCGATACCAGGAAAGTTGAGCGACCGGGCCGCGCAGCTTGTTCTTGTCCAGCGCAAGAAATTCGTCCACATGCGGATTGCCTTCCAGCAGCGGAACACATTTGCTTTCCGTAAACAGCGTCATGCGGGCCTGCGGCCAACGCCGTTTAAGCAGCTCCAGCAGCGGCGTGGCCAGAAGGGCGTCCCCGATCTGGCGTTGCTGGCAGACAAGGATTGTACGGGGGGTCATGGCGTGCGGAAGCGTGTGATTCATGACGTGTTGTTCCTCTGAGCAAGAGCGATGGAGCATTTCACTTTATATTTTGCGCCAGCAGGCCAAATATTCCTGATTGCCCTTGGGGCCCTTGATCGCTGAGGGCACTACGCCCAAACAGGTCAGACCGAGAGTATCGCAGAACCCCAATACCTTGTCCACGGCTTCCCGGCGGGCGTTTTCGTCCCGCACCACGCCCTTTACCGTCTGATGCGGGCCGACTTCAAATTGCGGCTTGATCAGCCCCGCGACAAGCCCGCCGGGGCGCAGCCAGCGCAGACAGGGAGGAAGCACAAGGGTGAGGGAAATAAAGGAGACATCGGCCACCACCATATCCAGCGCTTCGGGGATGAAATCGGCTTCTGCCGAGCGCAGATTGACGCCTTCGCGGGAAATGACGCGCGGGTCAGCGCGCAGCCGTTCGTGAAGTTGGGCGTGGCCCACATCCACGGCATAGACTTTGGCCGCGCCGTGCTGAAGCAGACAGTCGGTGAACCCTCCGGTGGAAGCTCCGGCATCCAGACAGACAAAAGCCGTAACGTCCAGCCCGAAATACTCAATGGCCGTCAGCAACTTGTACGCTCCCCGGCTCACAAAGCGTTCCACTCCGTCCAGAACAAAGCGCGTATCGGGGCGAAACTGGCGCCCCGGCTTGTCCACCGGGGCAAGGGGGCGTCCCGCGGATTCATCCTCTTCCGCAGGAGCGAGGAAAACCTTGCCCGCCATGATCAGGCGATGGGCTTGTTCGCGACTTTCCGCCAGGCCCTGGCGGAAGACCAGATCGTCAGCCCGGCATTTGTTGCTTGCAGATGGGGAAAAGGTGCGGGAAACGCTCTTTTTCGGCATGGTATTCTCCGGACGGCAGCATACATGACGCTTTCTTGGATGATAACGGCAGACCGGGCGGGAGACAAGTTCGAACGTCTCCGCGCTCTGTTGCAGCATGCTGATTAAAAAAATCAATGTATAAGCAGTTCAAGGTTTAGCAATGCGGTTTTCTGGATCATGCGAACCGATGCACCTTGCCTAGGCATTGAAACGGGGGATGTCTCCTCCGGTGATCCCTTCCAGGAAAAACCGAAAAGAGCAGCGCGAGTAGGATAAAGCTCTTTATAAAGCGCGGCATCTGGTTGAAAATGCTTTTGTTCCCTTGAAGCAAGGGCAGGGGATTGCGACCAGATATGCCAAAAATACAGCATCATTTCTGGCCGCGATCCAGCATAAGGTGTCTTTTCTTTGGGCTTTAATCTTGTGACTATACTGCCTAGGGCAAAGCATGTTTGGAAACTGATTTTAATTCGTCCAGTGCAATTCCGGTAAAACTGCTGATTTGCTCTGGCGAAAGTCCATGGCTGAGCATCTTGACTATCATAGCTCTGCGTTCTTCCAGGCGGCCTTCGGAGATTCCCTCCGCACGCCCTTTTTCGACTCCCGTCGCGATACCTTCCGCACGGCCCTCGACAAACCCTGTTTCATAATAAGCGGCCTTGTCACGGCGAGTCTTTTCTCTATCTTCAGCAAGCAGGCGCTCGCGTTCATCGGCGCTCAATTCCTTGATAACGCCCCAGGCTTCTTCCATAGCCGAACTTGTTTGAGCCAGGCGCATAAATTCATCCTCCGT
>CAJTSU010000122.1 GCA_910579055.1 uncultured Mailhella sp.
TACGCTCGCGCCTCCGGCGGTCAAGGTCTTGCGTTGTGCGGCGGGAAGACCTACGTTAATCCCCTACTCTCCAACGCCCGCCAGGGCCCATCCCGAGCCGGATTCCCGGCACGGCACAGGATGATGCCATGCTTCTTTTCTCAGAGGAACACAATCGTCCGGCAAAGCTTGCCGCGCTTGAGGCTCGGCTCGGCTATCGTTTTTCCGACCGCACACTGCTGGAAACGGCCCTGACGCACAGCTCCTGGACCAATGAACGCAAGAATGCCGTTCACAACGAACGGCTGGAATTTCTGGGTGATGCAGTGCTGGAGATATGCGTATCGGAAAAACTTTACACCCGTTATCCGCAAGAACGGGAAGGCAGCCTGACCCGCCTGCGTGCCCGCCTGGTGGGAGAAGAAAAACTGGCGGAACTTGCCCATAAACTGGGCCTGGGGGAATGTCTGCGCCTGGGTAAAGGGGAGGAAGCCCAGGGCGGAAGAGAGCGCCCTGCCCTGCTGGCAGACGCTATGGAAGCGGTGATCGGGGCCGCGTATCTGGACGGCGGCCAGAACTCCGCCGCGAACCTGGTGGCGAAGTTATACGAAGGGCAATGGCCTGCCCCGGAAACCACACATAAAGACAAAGACGCCAAAACCCGCCTGCAGGAAGCCACACAGGCAAAATTCCATGCGTTGCCGTCGTATGTCCCCAAAGGAAGCAAAGGGCCGGAACACGCCCTGATCTTTGAAGTGGAGTTGTGCCTGCCCAATGGTTACAGCCTGACGGCAAAAGGCCCCAGCCTCAAACGGGCGGAACAGGAAGCCGCCGCCGCCGCATTGAACTATCTGGAAAAACAGGAATAAAAACAGCCCATGCATGCCGGGAACGGCATTCTCCCGACAGCGAGGAAAAAACCAGACCGATCCCGGGAGGCCGATCCTCCCGGGTCGCGTCTTTGGTCTGCCTCGACCTTTATAGTGGAATGATGGTCAATTAGCCGCCAATAAGCTGCATGGCCATCTGGGGCAGCGAGTTTGCCTGACTCAACATTGCAACGCCGGATTGCACGAGAATCTGGTTGCGTACAAATGTGGTCATTTCAGTGGCAACGTCAACGTCGGAAATCTGGGATTCCGCCGCTTGCAGGTTTTCAGCCTGGATTTCCAGGTTGGTGATGGTATTTTCAAGCCGGTTCTGCATGGCACCGAGGTGCGCGCGAATATTGTCCTTGGAGACAATGGCCGCATTGATGGCGTCCAGCGCCCGCTGTGCGTTGGCCTGCGTGGAAATATCATGTCCGTCTCCGCCGCCGTTGGCGGACCCCAGGCCCAGAGCGGATGCTGTGGAATTGCCGATATTGATGTAGTAATAGTCTTCAGCGGAATCGTTGCCGGTTCCGAAGTGAATTTTCAGCGAGCCGGTGGACTTCATTTTTTCGCCGTTATGCGGGCCGGAAAGCGTACCGTCGAGCAGCTTGATGCCGTTGAAGTCCGTGGCGTTGGCGATACGGGTGATTTCCGACGCCATTTGCTGGTATTCGGATTCAATAATCAGACGCTGGGTCGAATCATAGGTGCCGGTTGCAGCCTGTTCCGCCAGTTCTTTCATACGGATCAGCTTCTCGTCGACGACCTGGAGCGCGCCGTCCGCGGTCTGGATCAGGGAAATACCGTCATTGGCGTTACGGACCCCCTGGTTAAGGGTGCTGATTTCCGCACGCATCAATTCGCGAATGGCAAGACCGGCGGCGTCATCCGCTGCTGTTTCCACACGAAGGCCGGAAGACAGCTTGCGGGTGGAATCGGAAAGTTTACGGTAGTTGGCGTTGAGGTGACGAGAGGCGTTCATCGCCATCATGTTGTGGTTAACGACCAAAGACATAATTTTCACCCTCCTTGAGGCGTTTGCATGCCCGTTTTATAGCAATACACATGCCAAAATATAAATATCAAACAATTACATATAGTTATAATTTTATACTTTTCAGTCACTCCAAAAAAACGCCAAATTGCCGACTGTCCCGGCAAATTTTGCATGCCTTTGCGTCAGGTAAAGGAAACACTGACCTTCACGCCTTTCCGTCAGGCCGCTTTGGCGGCCTGGACGGCGCAAATACCGCAAAGCGGAGGGGGGCGGCGGCCTGAGCAAACGCTGACGAAAGCGTTTCCCGCGCATTCCCGGGAAAGAAAAGCGTATTCCATGTGTTATTTCGGGAACGCCTTGCAATCGGAGGCCATGCACTATAGATAGAGAGGAAGGAGTTCGCCGAAGAAACGATGTTCGGTTTTGGAGTATTTCACGATTGAAATGCTCCGCGGAGGCGTGAAACCTGCGAGTCAGAACATAGGGTTCTGGCCGGCAGATATTTTCAAACACAACAGGCTCTCGTTGTCCGGGTCGGATCGCGCAGTGTGATTCGTCCCCTTTTCATACAGTCGCCCGGCATGGAGGGATGTCGGTGACGGCACAAAACGCCGTATGCGTTTTGTAATCATTTCCGGGACAGGAGCTCCCATGCCCAGCGCGCGCAATCTTGCCCATATTGGTCTTGATGTAGGTTCCACCACCGTTAAAGTAGTCATTTTCAATGCGGATGCCGAAGCGATTTATGCCCGTTATCAGCGCCACCTTTCCGATGTGCGCGCAACGGTTGCCCATATGTTGGCCGAAGCCCTGGACTCCGTGCCCCTGCCCACGGACAGTTCCGGAGAAGCGGAAGGAGGACAGCCTCTTTTCACGCTCTCGCTTACCGGATCGGGCGCCATATCTCTGGCGGAGGAAATGAATCTGCCCTTCGTCCAGGAGGTTATCGCCTCTGCCTCCAGTATCCGGCGCATGATCCCGGATGCCGACGTCACCATTGAACTGGGCGGGGAAGACGCCAAGATCACCTTTTTCACCGGCGGTGTGGAACAGCGCATGAATGAAACCTGCGCGGGCGGCACCGGGGCCTTCATCGATCAGATGGCGGCCTTCCTTAATACCGATGCGCAGGGGCTTAACACCCTGGCCGTCAACCATCATCAGCTTTACCCCATTGCGTCGCGTTGCGGCGTATTCGCCAAAACCGATATTCTGCCTCTGCTCAATGAAGGTTGCGCCAAGGAAGATATTGCCGCCTCCATTTTTCAGGCTGTGGTGGATCAGGTTATCGGAGGTCTGGCCTGCGGCCGGGAGATCAAGGGCAAAGTCGCCTTCCTCGGCGGCCCGCTGGCCTTTCTGCCCGCCCTGCGTCAGCGTTTTGTAGACTCCCTCGCCCTGCCCGAAAGCGACGCGCTTTTTCCCGAGAACGCGGAATTTTTTGTGGCCGGGGGCGCGGCCCTGCATACCATGACCCTTATGGCCGCGCGGGAAAACGAGGAACAGAGCAGCAGCGGAGAACAGCTCTGGACCTTTGCGCAACTACGGGAACTCGCCCATACCCTGGCCACCACCAAGAGTGCCGGCGAAGCGCTGAAGCTTCCGCCTCTGTTTGAATCGCAGGAAGCGCTGGAGGAATTCCGTGCCCGCCATTCACAGGATCGCGCTGCGCGCGCTTCGGTGGAAAAGCTCGTCGGTACGGAGGAAAATCCTGCGTCCGTGTACCTCGGCATTGATATCGGCTCCACCACAATCAAGGCCGTACTGCTGGATGAGGAGAGCCGTATCCTCTATACGTCATACGGCGCAAGCCAGGGAGATCCTCTCAATGCGGCCGTGCGCATTCTCAAGGAAGTGTACGCGCTGCTGCCTTCACACGCGCGCATCGCTTCCGCCGGCGTGACCGGTTACGGCAGCGGACTCATTCGCGCCGGGCTGCGCGCCGACGTGGACGAGGTTGAAACACTTGCCCATTGCAAGGCGGCCCGGTTCTTCCTGCCCGAAGTCTCTTTTGTGCTGGATATCGGCGGCCAGGATATCAAATGCCTGCGTGTGAAAAACGGCATGGTGGATCGCATTCAGCTTAATGAAGCCTGTTCCGCGGGCTGCGGCTCCTTTATTGAAACCTTTGCCAGATCACTGGGCATGGATTTGCCCTCCTTTGTTTCCGAAGCGCTGAAGGCAAAGCATCCCGTGGATCTCGGCACGCGCTGCACAGTGTTCATGAACTCGCGCGTCAAGCAGGCGCAAAAGGAGGGAGCTCCCGTAGGCGACATCGCCGCCGGGCTCTCCTATTCGGTGATCAAAAATGCCCTGTACAAGGTCATCAAGATCGCCGATACCGATGAACTCGGGCAGCATGTCATGGCGCAGGGCGGAGCCTTTCACAATGACGCTCTGCTGCGCGCGCTGGAGCTGAGCCTGGGCAGGCCGGTACTGCGGCTTGACATTTCCGGCCTCATGGGGGCGTTCGGCGCCGCTCTGCTGGCCCGCGAGCAGGCCCCCCTGGACGGCAGTGCGCTGCTTTCTCCCCGGGAACTGGCGGAATTTCATGTGGACAGTACCGTGGCCCGCTGTCAGCATTGCACGAACCATTGTCTGCTCACCGTCACGCGCTTTTCCGACGGAACCCGCTTCATCTCCGGCAACCGCTGCGAGCGTGGCGCGGGAAAATCCAGTTCGCGCAGTGAGCTGCCCAACCTTTACGCCTACAAATACCAGCGGCTGTTCGAGCACTACATTCCTCTGCCGCGCGAAAACGCCCCGCGGGGGGTGGTCGGCATCCCCCGCGTGCTCAACATCTATGAAAACTATCCGCTGTGGTTCACCCTGTTCACCGAGCTGGGCTTCCGGGTGGAACTGTCTTCTCCTTCCAATAAAAGCATCTATACCCTCGGCCTCTCCACCATTCCCTCGCAAAGTGTATGTTACCCGGCCAAAATCTCGCACGGGCACATCATGGATCTCATCCAGCGCCATGTGCCGCGCATTTTTTATCCCTGCATCCCGCTGGAAAATCAGGAATTCGAAGGGCAGGACAACACCTACAACTGCCCGGTGGTCGGCGGTTATCCCGAGCTTTTGCGCAACAACATCGACAGCCTGCGCACAAACGGAATAGAACTCGTTTGTCCCTTCCTTCCCCTCGGCCAGGACAGACTGCTGGAACGGCTGCGGGAACTGCCCATGTTCGCGGGGATTTCCTCAACAGAAATGGCGCGTGCCCTCAGCCTGGCCGTGGATGAGCAAAAGCGCTTCAAGGAAGACCTGCGCAAGGCAGGGGAAAATGCCCTCCGCATGCTTCAGGATACCGGCCGTCAAGGCATTATCCTCGCCGGACATCCGTACCACGTTGACCCGGAAGTCAACCACGGCATTCCCGAACTTATTTGCGCCACCGGCCTTGCCGTGTTGACCGAGGATTCCGTGGCCCACCTCATGCCTGATCCCGGCAAATTGCGCGTGGTGGATCAATGGACCTATCATGCCCGCCTGTACCGGGCGGCGGCTTACGCCGCCAGCACCGAACAGATCGCGCTGGTGCAGCTTGTTTCCTTCGGCTGCGGCCTGGATGCCGTGACTGCCGATCAGGTGGAGGAAATTCTTGCCATCGGAGATCGGCTGTACACCCAGATCAAGATTGATGAGGGGGCAAACCTTGGAGCGGCACGCATCCGCGTCCGTTCCCTGCTCGCCACCATGCGCGAACGCCGGAAGAAACTGGCGGGAGCCCGTGTGCCTCTGCCCGGCATAGAACCCAGCGCAGGGCTGGACGCTGTGCCGAAACGTTCCGTCCCGCTGGAAGCCATGCCCTGCGCACCGGATGAACTGCGCCCGGAAGAACTGTTGCGCTCCCATGCTGATCGGGCGGCACTGAAGGAGGGGACGAAGGAAACACCCTCGGCCGCAGCGAGTGACCGCCACCTTATCGGCCCGGAAAACCCCAACGAAGCGTTTGAAGAATTCCCTCCCTTTACAGAGGAAATGCGTCGTACGCATACCATTCTCATCCCCCAGATGTCCCCGCTTCACTTCCAGTTTCTGCCCGCATTGTTCACCGCCTGCGGCTACAAGGCGGATCTGCTGCCCACAGTATCCCGCGCCGCGGTGGAGCTGGGGCTGCGCCACGTCAACAACGACGTATGCTATCCGGCCATTACGGTTATCGGTCAGCTTTTGCACGCCGTGCAGAGCGGCAGATACGATCCCAACCGCATCGCGCTGATCATTTCCCAAACCGGGGGAGGCTGTCGCGCGACCAACTACATAAGCTTTCTGCGCAAGGCTCTGAAAGCTTGCGGCTTGACGCAGATCCCCCTGCTTTCTTTCAACATGGCCGGGCTGGATCACAACCCCGGTTTTCATCTGGACTGGGCTTTCATGCGCCGGGCGATTATGAGCTGTTTCTATGGCGACTGCATCATGCGCATGCTGTACCGGGTGCGTCCCTATGAATCCGAACCCGGAAGCGCCCAGAGGCTCGCGGACAAATGGGCTGAAACAGGAATCCGCAACGTGGCGGAGGGAAGCCTCACCCGCTGCTACCGCAATATCTGCCGCATGGTGCGGGAATTTGACGCCCTGCCTTTGCGCAATATCCCGCGCAAGCCGCGCGTGGGCCTGGTGGGAGAAATCCTGCTCAAGTTCCACCCCGACGCCAATAATGCCGCCGTGGATGTTGTCGAGGCGGAAGGCGGCGAAGCCGTCATGCCTGATCTGCTCGACTTTTTCCTGTATGGCTTCTATGATGACATCTTCCGGTATACAGCATTGCAGGGGCATCGTAAAAGCGCGATGATGAGCCGCCTTGCGCTTCAGGCCATACTTTTCCTGCGCCTGCCCATACGCCGGGCATTGGAAAAGAGCCGTCGTTTCAACCCGCCTCTGCCCTTCCGCACCCTGCTCAAGCAAGTGGACGGCATTGTTTCCCTGGGGCATCAAACTGGCGAAGGCTGGCTGCTTACAGCGGAAATGGTGGAGCTTATTCACAGCGGCGTGCCCAATATCCTGTGTATGCAGCCCTTCGGCTGCCTGCCCAATCATATCACGGGCAAAGGCGTGCTCAAGGAACTGAAGCGCCGTTACCCCTGCGCCAATATCGCCGCTGTGGACTACGACCCCGGAGCGAGCGAAGTAAACCAGATCAACCGTATCAAACTGATGATGGCCGTGGCGCGGGAAGAAGACTCCCGCGGCAACGCAAGCTGAAGATATGCCTCACCTCTCTACCAAGGATTCCTCCGTGTCCCGCACAAGTCCGGCAAAAGACCAGAACAAGCGACAAAGCTCCCGCCAGGCTTCCGAATCTGCCCGGCGCGACTCCAAAGAACATACACAAAAGGAGGGCAGACGCGGAGCCTACCAGCGTAAACGGGAAGCCCCCGGAAACGGACATTCCTCCGCTCCTGCCGGGCGGAACGCCCCGTCCTC
This sequence comes from uncultured Mailhella sp., assembly GCA_910579055.1. Taxonomy (GTDB): domain Bacteria; phylum Desulfobacterota; class Desulfovibrionia; order Desulfovibrionales; family Desulfovibrionaceae; genus Mailhella. Next base: position 7,276 of record CAJTSU010000122.1, read on the forward strand.
CCCTCACGGAGGGCACGGCGGACAATCCCGCAAAAAAACGGAACACGAGAACCATCGCGCAAAACAAGGCGTCCCGGAAAATACTCGGAGCCGACGCGCCGACGCGCCGCAGCAAACAACGACCGTGCGCGCCTCTGAGGCGCCGCGGTTTGAACGTATCCGGCTGGAAGACATGAACGTTGCCGCGCCGCGCCCCCTGCCCGAATCCGCCCCCGCCGCTCCGGCGCATGCGGCCCTTCCCCCGGCACCGGAAATTCTGGCACCGGCCGGAGATGTTTCCTGCTTTCTCTCTGCGCTTGCCGCCGGTGCGGACGCCGTCTATGTCGGACTCAAGCATTTTTCCGCCCGCGCCGGGGCGGAGAATTTCAGCATCGGCGAGCTCTCGCGCATGGTGGATCTGGCCAATACCGAAGGCCGCCGCGTCTATGTCGCCTTCAACTCCCTGCTCAAGCCCGGAGACATGGAAGCGGCGGGCCGTCTGATGATGCGTCTGGCCCGCGACGCCAGGCCGCACGCGCTTATCCTTCAAGACATCGGCCTCATGGAACTGGCTCGTCAGGCGGGCTACAAAGGTCAGCTTCACCTTTCCACCCTTGCCAACATCACGCATCCCGCCGCGCTGAGCGCCGCCCGGTCGCTTGGCGCTTCGCGCGTCATCCTCCCGCGCGAGCTGTCCATTGATGAAATCCGCCAGGTTGCCGCACTCTGCCCGGAAGATATGGACCTGGAGCTGTTTGTGCACGGAGCCTTGTGCTGGTGCGTGTCCGGCCGCTGTTACTGGTCCAGCTATATGGGCGGCAAAAGCGGTCTGCGCGGCCGCTGCGTGCAGCCCTGCCGCCGCATTTACAACCAGAAAGGCCATGAAGGCCGCTTTTTCTCCTGTCAGGATCTTTCCCTTGATGTGCTGGTGAGAACGCTGCTTGACATTCCCCGCCTGCGCTGCTGGAAAATCGAGGGCCGCAAGAAGGGGCCGCATTACGTCTACCACAGCGTCGCCGCCTACAAAATGTTACGGGATCACGGCACGGACGCCCGCGCCCGCAAAGACGCCGAGGAACTGCTGGAAATGGCTCTGGGCCGCCCCCGCACGCACGGACGTTTTCTCCCCCAGCGGGAAAACCGGGTGACTACCCCCGAAGCTCCCACAAGCTCCGGCCTGCTGGTCGGAAAAATCCAGTTTACCCCCGCCACTGCAAAGGATCGCGTTGGACAACCTTTCTTCAAACCCCGGCAGGAGCTGCTTCCCCGCGACTTTCTGCGCATCGGCTATGAGGATGAAAAGTGGCACGCAACCCTCCCCGTCACCCGCCGCACACCCAAAGCAGGGACATACCTGCTGCGTCTGAGCAGGCACAAGACGCCCAAGGCGGGGACGCCTGTTTTCCTCATTGACCGCCGGGAACCCGAATTGCAGAGCATTCTCAAAGACTGGGAACAGCGCTTTGCCCGCGCCGGAGCCGTACAAACTCAGGAGGTCAGCTTCACGCCCCGCCTGCCCGCCCCCGCACGCGGGCGCAGGCAACCTGACCTGCTGGTGCGTTCCACGCTCCCGCAAGGAAAGGAAACGCGGGGTTCGCGTTCGTCCATGACCGCCTTGTGGATGACGCCCGCCACCGTACGGGCCATTTCCCGCACGATCGCTCCCCGTATTTCGTGGTGGTTTTCCCCGGTTGTCTGGCCGAGCGAGGAAGACAGCTGGAAAAGACTTGTGGCCGAGGCTCTGCGCGCCGGAGCACGCCATTTTGTGCTCAACGCGCCGTGGCAGATTGCGCTGTTTGAGCGGGAACGTATCCGAGAACCGCTGCATCTGGTGGCGGGCCCCTTCTGCAATGCCTCCAATGCCGCGTGCGTTGCCGTATTGGCAAGTATGGGGTTCGAGGCCGCGTTCGTCAGCCCCGAGCTTGCCGGAGAGGATGTGCTCTCCCTGCCGGGGCAGAGCTGCCTGCCCCTGGGAATAGTGCTCTCCGGCTGGTGGCCCGTGGGCATTTCCCGGCACAACCTGCACCATCTCAAACCCAATGAGGCTTTTGCCGGCCCCATGGGAGAGCTGTTCTGGGCCCGGCGCTATGGGGAAAACACCTGGGTCTACCCCGGCTGGCAGCTATCGCTTGACGAACACCGGCCGGAACTGGAAAGCGCGGGGTTCTCCTTTTTCGCCAGGCTGGATGAAACCCCGCCCGCAACCCTGCCGGCAGCCCGCCGTACCAGTGTTTTCAACTGGCAGGGCACCCTGCTTTGAGCACAGGGGAGAGTTCAAACCATAAAGGATGTTATGATGAACAGCATGGCGGCATTTCAGGACCCGGAACTCTGCCGGGGGCTGCTTGAACGACTGAAATCCCTGATCCGGGCCTGCGCCCGCCCCGTGCGCTTCATGGAAGTATGCGGCACACATACTGTTTCCATCTTCCAAAGCGGGTTACGCTCCCTTTTGCCGGAAGGTCTGACGCATCTTTCCGGCCCCGGCTGCCCGGTCTGCGTTACGCATGATGCAGAAGTGGCCGCCATGCTCAATCTGGCCCGGCATGACACTGTCATTCTCGCCACGTTCGGCGATCTTCTGCGCGTACCCGGCCCGGATGGAAAGAGCCTCAAACATGCACAGGCTGAAGGCGCGCGCGTGCGCGTGGTCTATTCCCCCCTGGATGCGGTAAAACTTGCCGCGGAGCATCCCCACGCCACGGTCGTCTTTCCCGGCGTGGGTTTTGAAACGACCGCCCCCGGCGTGGCCGGGGCCGTGCTCGCGGCCTACAAACAGCGCCTGGGAAACTTTTGCATTCTGCCCTTTCATAAACTTGTCCCCCCGGCGCTGCGCGCGCTGCTGGAAAAAGCCCCTCAAGAGCAGGGCAAGGGCATCGACGCCTTTCTCCTGCCCGGCCATGTCGCCGTGGTGCTGGGGGTTGCTCCCTTTCGCTTTGTCGCCGAGGAATTCGGCCGGCCGGCTGTCATCGGCGGTTTTGAACCGGCGGACATTCTTTCCGCCCTCTGCGCCATGGTCAGTCAGATTGCCGAGGGCAGGGCCCTTGCCGTCAATGCCTACCGCCGTGTTGTGGCTGATGAGGGAAACCCTGCCGCGCGCTCGGCCATGGACATGGTCTTTATGCCCGGCGAGGCGCGCTGGCGGGGGCTGGGCCTCATTCCCGCCAGCGGTCTTGAACTGCGGCCGGAGTTCGAAGAATTTGACGCCCTGCGCCGCTTCGGCATAAGCTTGGGTGAAACCGGATCCATCCCCGGCTGCCGTTGCGGAGACGTGCTCTCCGGTTTGCTGACGCCCGGAGAGTGCCCCCTGTTCGGCAAGAGCTGTACCCCGCAGAACCCCACCGGCCCGTGCATGGTGTCCACCGAGGGCAGTTGTGCCGCATGGTACAGATATCAGGGAACATAAAAAGCCCCGGAGGGGCGTTGCCCCTCCGCCCCTCCCCACAGGGGGCGGGGGAAATCATTCCCCCTGCAAGGTCTTTAGGGAACCGCTGATTTATTCTGCGAATAAATCAGCTCCATGCCCAAAGAGGCAAAAG
>CAJTSU010000123.1 GCA_910579055.1 uncultured Mailhella sp.
CTGCGTTTTTTGAAACGCTTGTACCGTCAATATCCAGGTCGGCAGCTTCATGTGATAGTGGACAATCTGTCAACACACAAACAGGAAGACGTACGTAAGTGGGTAGCCCAAAGAAAGCGTTTGACGCTGCATTTTACGCCAACTTACGCCTCCTGGCTGAACCAGATCGAGATATGGTTTAATATGTTTACGCGTGACGTATTACGCGGAGGAGTCTGGCCGAACAAGCGGGCTTTGGTGGAGCAGATTATGTGCTACATCAAAAACTACAATCAACTCTGGGCTAAACCGTTTCAGTGGACATATACCGGTAAGCCCTTGGTCGCTTAAATATCGACGAAATTAAGGGACGCAACACTAGTTGGGGATTATTGCTCCTGGTGTCAGCTTTGACTTTCAGATATACGCCAGTGCGGATATCGGCATTGGATCGTTTGCTGAATCCAGGCCAACAAATGTTGGATTTGGCCTCTCCTAAGCATTACCTCTTCTTGTAAGTGTTCTTGTGAACGCTGTAATTATTGCAACAGTTAATAATACCAAAGATGTTACCCTGCTAATTGAAAATCATGAAGCGCATTTACACCAACGTGGCCAGACTCAGCTTGGCTATTTGCTTGCTCTTGGATCGCAATGTGGCGTGCAGTGTATTATTGAAACACATTCAGAACACATATTAAATGGTGTCAGGATAGCATTAAAAGAATGTCATGTACCGAATAACAAGGCTATTTTTCATTACTTTACCAAAGATTTCAATACGGAAACTTCAGATGTGCTGTCTATTTTTACCGATAAATATGGTATGCTGGATAATTGGCCAAAAGGCTTTTTTGATGAAACAGAACAAACGCTGATGAGGTTACTCTAATGCCCGCGCTCTTTTTAAATCCTGAAGTTGGAGTTTGCCGCAGCGAAGAGCAGGCGATACAGAGTATTTCCAGAACGTTGCTGGCATATGCGGTACTCAGAAGGCATATCACGGCCTGGGAACAAGAAGAGGATACCTTTGGCAGGCTCTCCCTCTATTATAAAGAGGGAAGGACTACTTCTATCCATGAACTTCTTCCTAAAATGGACTCGTACGCCGCTTCTTGACGTGATGAAAAAAAGAGGGCATTGCCTGAAACTTTCCACAGTATTCAGACTTTTCTTGTTCATGAGCATTCCTTTATGGGGAGCCTCTCCCCGCTTCAGGGGGAAACCTGGGGTTGACAAATCGGTGAAGCCGATACCCCCTCTTCCGCCCCTTCCCTTCAGACAGGGAACTCCGCACGGTCTCTATCCTCCGGATGCGGGGTCGTCAGCCGGGAGATGGGACGATTATGGACTGGAACATGCAGGATGCAGGGATGGAACTTTCGCTTTCCGTTATTCTCTTGTGCGCCCTCGCCTTTATGATTGCCGGTTTTATCGATGCCGTGGCGGGCGGCGGCGGCCTGATCAGCGTACCGGCCATGCTGCTGGCCGGGATTCCCCCGCATATGGCCTTGGGATCGAGCAAGTTCGCTACCACGCTCGGTTCTCTGACCGCGCTGTGGACCTTTGCCCGACACCATCTGGTTGTTATGCGCATTGCCCCGGCGGGCTTTGCTTCCGCCTTTCTCGGCGCGGTGTTCGGTTCCTGGCTGGCCATGCAGGTAGAAAGCGCTCTTATGGGCAGAATACTTGTCTTTCTGTTGCCTGCCGGGCTGCTGCTCTCTGTGTTTTCCGGACGCTCCTATACCCGCGAAGGGGATTTACCGGAACGCTGTCTGTGGCCCAAAGTACTGATTATGGGCTTTGTCATCGGTGCCTATGATGGATTTTTCGGTCCAGGAACCGGCAGTTTTTTCATCATTGCTCAGCATATTCTCCTGCGCATGGGGCTGGTTCGTGCCTCAGCCACGGCCAAGGTGTTCAACCTGGCCTCCAATGCGGGCGCATTGCTTACGTTTGCCTCCGGCGGGGTAGTTCTCTATGGTTTGGGCCTGCCCTGTGCGATAGGCAGCATGGTGGGAAACCAGATTGGCGTGCGCCTGGCTATTCGGGTGGGAGCACGGGCCGTGCGCGGTCTGCTGTATGTGACGTTGACGCTGCTGATCGCAACATTAGTATACCGCTTTTTCCTGTAACCGGCGGGACATGACCTGTTTCAAGCCACAGGTCGGCCCATTCCGCCAACGGCCTCCGCATGCGGCGGAGAGAATATTTCGTCGGCGAAATGCTCCCGAAGTGGTGTGGCGCAAGGTTTCGCTATGAAGAGGGTGCAGCGCAATTCATTTACTGTCACCCGACGGGCGGATTGCAGATATTTTCAACAGCAGGCTGCTCCAGGAGCCGGGAGGATTGTCCTCCCTGGAAGAAAGGCTTGCAAAAAGGATTTCATCGGCGTCGCCGATTTGCCAATCCTCCCTTCCTCATGAAGCAGGAGAGGAGAAACCGTAAAGGAAATTTTAATGAAATGTCCCGGCGCGTCTTCACGCTTCAACCTGGAAGAATTAACCCTGATTTTCATCACCATGATCTGGGGCGCGACTTTTCTGATCATCCGCTACGCACTGGAGGAAACAGGGCCGCTGTTTTTCGTGGGGCTGCGCTTTGCCGGGGCAACGCTGGTCATGCTGCCGCTCACACTGCCCGTAGTGCGCGGTTTTACCCGACTGGAGCTTCTGGCCGGATTGGCCATCGGTGTTTCCATCTTTGCGGGGTACGCCCTGCAAACCTGCGGCCTGCAAACCATCTCCGCCGGCAAGTCGGCCTTTATCACCGCCTTTTATGTGCCACTGGTGCCGCTGCTGCAATGGGGCGTGATGCGGCAGGCTCCGGGGCGTATGGCCTGGCTTGGCATCGCGCTGGCCTTTCCCGGTTTGGTTTTACTTTCCGGATCGGACGGCGTTGCCGCCGGATTGGCCGCCGGGGCAGGCAGAGGGGAAATGCTGACCGCTTTGGGCGCGCTGGCCATTGCGGCGGAAATCATTCTCATCGGTCTGGCCGCGCCCAAGGTGAACGCGCGACGCATCACGCTGGTACAGGTGGCGGTAGCCTCCGCATTGAGCTTCGGCCTGATGCCCGTTGCCGGGGAGCGCGTTCCCGAGTTTTCCTGGCTTGTAGTCTGCGCCGCCTGCGGGCTGGGCATTGCCAGCGCACTGATCCAGAGCGCGATCAACTGGGCCCAGCGGCGCGTCAGCCCCACGCGCGCCACGCTGATCTATTCCTGCGAACCGGTATGGGGCGGCGTGTTCAGCCGCCTGGCGGGCGAACGCCTGCCCGTGCCGGCACTGGTGGGCGGCGCGCTGGTTATCGCCGGAGTTCTGGTCAGCGGGCTGAAAACAAAAGGAAACGCTGAATAAAGCGCTTCCCTGCGGTCTTGCAGACAAGGCCGCCCGCAAGCCGTGAAGAGGCAACCTGCTCTTTGGGCAAGAAATTTTTGCTGAAACAGCGCGGCGCGGTGTTCAGTGTGCAACCGTTCAGAGCGCGGCAGCGCACCATTCAACCCCGCTAATACCGCTCCGGCATGTAGTGCGGAGGCAGCGTGTTTTCGGGCTTGTCTTCCAGCATGTCCAGCAGTTTCTGCTGCCGATCCGCCATACGCTTCAGTACGCTTTCCATACGGTCTATCTGCTTCTGCTGGGCAAGCAGCGCTTCATGCAGCTCCTGAACGGCATGTTCCTGAAAATACAATTGTTCTTCAAGTCGCGTCAGACGAGTTTCCATGTCCATATTGCTTCCTTCCGGCGATGTTTTAAATTGGCTCTGTTCCAGAACAGTGCGGAGCACTAACTTACATAGATACAGGTTATAATACCCTTCATGTCGAAATATATGGTAACTGCCGTGTATTTTTCTCCTTTGCCGACAAGAATCTCAACATCGGTGCCGTCTCTTCGCACAATACGCACTTTTGCCTTTATATGTGCCGGTCTGAAATGATAGGTGTATGTTATATAGGAATATTGATTCCTTACACCGGATATATCCGGAGCGCCTATGGTTTTCAGCACATATTCCCTTTGTGTTTTACCTTCGATCAGAGAGGCTTTAGCATAATAGGTTTCCACCTTCTGCGGGTTATACAGGGAAATCGCCGTGGGAATAATCTGCTGCGGAGTCAGGAACGCGCAGGAGGCAAGCGGCAGAGATATTGATGCCTGTAAAATATAAAGAGCTTTTATGAAATTTTTCATGCTGCGCTCTATGACTCCGGGCAACAGGGGGGAACAGCGGACATCCCCGGACTATGTTAAGCCGCTTTCCCTCACAAGACACGTTGAGACAGTACAGGGGCAACATCAGCATGCCAGACTCGGGAACCCAGGTCGAGGAAAAATGACGTGGGCGGGTTAGAGCAGCTTTATATCCAGCGCAGGTGAATATTGTGTGAGCACCCCCTTCATGGCATTCTGCGGGAGCCTTGCTGTAAAAACATCATCCCGGATAGTCATAACTCCGAGGCTCGCCATGCTCTCCGATTCCCAAAAAACAGCTCTGCGGCGTCAGGTCGAGGAATTGTGCCGTTCGCACGGGGCGACATTGCTGTATCTGACCTTGTCCGGCTCAATCCTTTACGGCACGGATTCGCCCGGAACTTCCGACACCGACGTGCGCGGAATCTTTCTGCCGTCCCCGGATTCTCTGATTCTGGGTGCAGACCCGGCAAATCTGCGCTTTTCCACAGCCAAAGCAGGAGAACGCAATACGCCGGACGATGTGGACATTGATCTGTGGCCGGTTGCCCGCTGGCTGCTGAAACTCCTGCCCGCCGGAGACAAGGGAACTGCCCGTCAACGAAGCGTATGAAGAGCTGCTGATCAGACTGCTGAACGGCGAAGAGCCGGAAAGACGCTGTTTCCGGCAAGGCCGATGCCGGCCAATATAATCAACGCCATAAGCCGTTTTTCATTATGTTCTCCTTTATACCATAATTAATTCATAACAGATCGTTCCCCATTCCCATTTCCTTCATGTACGTAAGCTGGCGCAGCCCGGAGCGGGATTCTATGCGTTCCGTCATATGGGCACGGATGTGCTCCGGCAAGGCATAAATCATGTCTACAGAAGCCTTGTCGACGGCAAGGATATCCGTGGAAGCGAGAATGCCCAGGTCAGGCAGTCTTACCGGTTCGGCGTTGACTCCCTCACAGTCGCAACTGATGGACATGTTTCGCAGTACATTGATATATGTGATACGCTTGCCGAAATGGTCGGTAATGGCTTTACCTCCTTCCACCATGCGTTCCATGAACAGGGGGCCGCCGGCCCATGTCTGATTTCCATCGCTGTGGATCTGCTTTTTTCCTGTCTGCCCCGAAGCGCAACCAATGGAAATATTTTTGAGCGAACCGCCAAATCCGCCCATCGCATGACCTTTGAAATGGGTGAGGACAACCATGGAATCGTAATTCAGCAAATGACTGCCGACGGCTACCTCCTTGAGCCATTTTCCTCCGGAAACAGGGAGCGGGGCATCTCCGTCCTCATCCATGATGTCTACAGTGGTAAAGGACGTCCAACCGTTTTGCTCCAGTGTTTTGCGATGCCCCTCGGTTGTCCGGCGCGGGCTTGGGTATAAAACATTGCATTCCACAATATGGGCATGGGGCATCTGAGCCAGAAAGACTTTAATCCATTCCCGCGGCAGGATGTTCGGTCCATCGGGTTCACCGGTATGCAGCTTGACGGCGATTTTTCCGGTGATGTTGTGATTGACCATGGCATAAAGTCTGAGCATACCTGCTGCACTGAGGTCTTTCGTAAAATAGACTCGGGGAATTTCAGAAGCGGCGTCTGCAATACTGGGGGCAAGGCCGGCTGCAATGGATCCGGCTGTAAAAAGGCTCCCCTTTACAAAGTCACGGCGGGAAATATTCATATGCTTCCTCCAAAGATTCCATGACGGCATACTATCAATACTCGCTGAACCGGGAAAAATGCAGTAAAGAACGGTAATGTTGAATCCTGTCAGGCATCCTGCATGACCGCGTTAACGCACCCGAGAGCATTCAGAGTACGGGGGAATCCGATATACGGCAGCATCTGAGCCAGCGCGTCGATCAAATGCTGCTTGTGATTGCCTGCATTCAGGTTTCCCTGCACATGGGCCTTGACCTGCGCTTCGCAACCGCCCAGGGCACTGATAATGGAGAACGTCAGCAATTCACGGGTTTTCAGATCAAGCCCGTTGCGGGTATAAATATCACCAAAACAGAAGGCGGAAAGGTAGTTCACCATAATGTCTTTCTGATTTTCAGGGGCTGACGCGTGCATCCTGTCAATGGCATCCCCGAAAATGGCCTTCTGCACCGCCACTCCCTCTTTGAAACGGCTTTCTTCCGTGGTTGTGGCCTGACTCTTCACCGGCAGGGCAATGCCCTTTTCGGCAAAGACCTCATTGACCAGACGCACAGCGCTTTCTGTTTTTGGAAAACCTATATAGGGGGCGCACTGGTACAGGGCTTCTTTGATTTCCACGGGACTGACGCCGACGCGCAGCGCCGCTTCCGCATGAGCCTTCATGTCATCCAGCGTTTGACCGGCGGTAAGAACCGCCAATGTAACGAGAGCCCGCTGCCGCGTGTTCAGCGTACCGCGATCAACAATTTCTCCGTACACAAGGCGGTCGCGTATGGCGGCGAGATCGGGATCACTTTGTTCAAGAGGAAATCGGGCACCCCCGAAAAACGCCTGCTTGTTTTTTTCAGCCTGTTGAATCCTGTCCATACGTTCCGCTCCATTGTTTGGTTCAGATTCTTCCGCCGATACCGGCCTCATATTTCCCGTCAGGGAAAGCATTTGCAACACCGCAAGAAAAAGGAATGACAAGCGCAATATCCGGGAATGTTCCATCATGATCTCCTGAATTAAGGAAAGCCCGGCCCGCTCTGCTCCCTATGGCAGACCGGGTATCCAATGAAAAGAATATATGCCGGCAGTTCAGGTAAAAACAGATATGTTTTTCGCAATTTATTGCCTAAATCTATCAGGGAGCATTCTGAATAAATGAATTATGGCAGTTTTTTCAAAAGGCTCTGTCATAGAACCGTGTTGGCAGCGTTGCGCGGAGCGTATGGTTTTGCTCCGGCAGAAGGCCGAACCCCCTCCCAGTCCAGGCCGAATTTGGCCAGATATTTGCGCAGGCGGTCGGCGTCGTTAACGTTCCTTTTCCGTTCACGCGAACGGGCAAAAAGCAGCCGCCCGGCTTCTGAGATGGTACGGGCACGGCGGCAGGTACGGATGACGCAGGCAAGCTGCGCGGCGTCGAACAAATCCAGTTCCTGTGCGCCCGCCCCGAGCACGGCGGCGAGCAGCGCCTCATCTTCTCCATGTTCCGCACCGCCCAGTCTGTGCCAGCTTTCCGTCATGCGCTCCCACTCTTCCTGTACGATGCCCGTAGTAATGCGCCCGCCTCCGGCCAGCACGCTCATACGCGTCACAGAGGCGGACAGATCACGGAAGTTGCCGCGCCACGCGGCATCACGGCGCATGGCGAGCGACAGGAACAATTCCCGCGCTTCGCGGTTGAAGCGCGTCCGGCGGCCCGTTTTCTCCGTTACCCGTTCCAGTTCATATTCCAAATTGGGTTCGATATCCTCCGGACGTTCGCTCAGACCGGGCAGGCGAAAGGTCCAGAGGTTGATGCGCGCCAGCAGATCCTCCCGGAATTTCCCCTGCGCGGCCAGTTCCTCCAGCGCGCGGTTGGTGCCGCAAATGAGCTGAAAGTCACTGCGCATTTCCGTATCCGCCCCCAGCGGGTAAAAGCGTTTTTCTTCCACGGCCCGGAGCAGCATGGCCTGTTCATCCGCGCCCAGTTCTCCCACTTCGTCCAGAAAGAGTACCCCGCCGTCCGCCTGCCGCAACAGGCCGGTGCGATCCGCCATTGCGCCGGTAAACGCGCCCTTTCTATGTCCGAACAGGGTGGACATGGCCGCATCGCCGCGCAACGTGGCGCAGTTCACTTCCACAAACTCGCCGCGCACCAGCCTGCGGCGGCGGCGCAATTCATACACCAGCCGGGCCAGACGCGATTTGCCCGCGCCGGTTGGCCCCATGAGCAGAATGGGTTCCGCCGACTCCGCGCCCACCTTCTCGATCCGGTCAATCATGGCGTTGAACGCCGCATTGCGCGTGGCGATGCCGGACTTGAGAAAATCCGCGTCTCCTTCCGCCTGGGCGCGGAATCGCTCGGCCAGGCGGTCATAACGGGAAAGATCCAGATCGATGATGCCGTATGTGCCCGCCGGATTCCCCTGCTTTTTACTGACGGGATTTGTCTGAAGAATACGCGCCGGAATATGCCGCGACTCAATGAGCAGAAAAAGACAAATCTGCATGACATGAGTGCCGGTGGTGATATGCGCCAGATAATCCTCATGTTCGGGGTCAAAGGGGTAAGCACGGGCGAAATCGTAAAAGGCCGCGTACACCTCTTCAAAATCCCAGGGATCACTCACCTCGAACACGTGGCGCACCACTTCCGTTTCAGGCGACACAATGCCCAGATCGCTGATCACCGTGTCGGCTATGCCCGCATGTTCCCTGCTGTATAGAAGTTCCATGCGATCAATGCGTAAATCCTCCTGTTGTCCCAGGGCCACGGTGGGCCGCCAGCGTTCCCAGCGCTGGGCTGATGTCCCCCGATCCAGAGTGGAACCCAACATGCCGAGCACAACGGTGGAATGTGCCATGATGTATCTCCTTTTATAAAATCATAGAAATTTTTCTAGCATTTTCTGCTCGCATACAACAAGCAATATTTAAAAAGTATTTTTTTATCAATATATTACAGAATATTTGTCGATTGGCACGCTCCTTGCTTAAAGGCATGCAACGCGGATGGAGCATTATCAATCTCCACACCCGCGCCGGCCACCGCCCCGTGGGCACATGTTGCGAATCAGCCCACGGGGCGAGAGGGGGGCGGAATGGTGCCTCCCTCGGTAATGACGGTCTGGAACGAACGGAAGGCGGTATATGGAAAAAAATTCTGGTGGGTCGTCACCCTGTTCACCGGCCTCAAGGCCGGGATTTCTCCCTAGGAAGGCCGGAAAACGCTGGTCGCGCTGGGCTGACATTATGGAGCATATCATGATTACAGCAAAAGAACTGAATACCCTTGGCCTGCCCGCTGACCCCCGGCTGATGTCTCTTGCGCTGAAGCTGGTGAACAGCGCCCTGGCGCGGGGCAGCGGGGAAGAAACAGACCATCCCGCAAAGCTGGAAGCCATGCGTGCAGCGATCCGCGCGCTTGCCGCCGAACCGGAAAGCATGCTCAACCACGAGCCTCTCGGCCCATTGGCCCGGATGTTCACGGAACTTTTCCCCGACGGCGCGGGTTTTACCCCGCGTGAACCCCCCGCGCCGTGGAAACAGTGGGGGAGTGTGGATGTGGAGGAAGAGGCCGTTCGCCAGATGGAGAACGCCTGCCGCATTCCGGGGGCAGTACGCGGCGCGCTCATGCCCGACGCGCACACCGGATACGGCTTGCCCATCGGCGGAGTGCTGGCAGTGAAAAACGCCGTCATCCCCTATGCCGTGGGCGTGGACATTGCCTGCCGCATGCGCCTCACCGTGCTGGACATGCCGCTGGCTCGTCTGTTCACTCACCGGGACGAATTCATTACGGCCATTGAGAGAGAAACACGTTTCGGTATGGGATCCGGCTTTGAAAAAAACGCCAGGCGTGTTCATCCCGTCATGGATGAAGACTGGAACGTCAGCCCGATCACCCGCGTCAACCGGGACAAGGCCTGGAAACAGCTCGGCAGCAGCGGCGGCGGAAACCATTTTGTGGAATTCGGGGAATTGCAGATGAAGGTTCCAGCCCGCATGGGAGAAACGGAACTCATGCCCGGTTCATACCTCGCGCTCCTCAGCCATTCGGGCAGCAGAGGCACGGGAGAAAGCGTGGCCCTGCATTACAGCGAACGGGCCATGTCTCTGCGCCCCCGCCTGCCGGACAGTCTGCGGCGTCTGGCCTGGCTGGACTCGGACAGTGAGGAGGGGCGGGAATACTGGGCGGCCATGCAGCTCATGGGCCGTTACGCCGCAGCCAACCATGAGCTGATCCACGCCCATGTGCTGAAGGCGCTCGGTGCACAGGAGTTGACCCATGTGGAAAACCATCACAATTTCGCATGGAAAGAGGAACATGGCGGTGAAAGCGTCATCGTGCACCGCAAGGGGGCGACCCCCGCGGATACGGGAAGGCTCGGCATTGTACCCGGCTCCATGTGTTCCCCGGCATTTGTCGTGCGCGGCAAGGGGTGTGAGGAAGCGCTCTGTTCCTGCTCCCACGGAGCCGGACGGCTCATGAGCCGCGCAGCGGCTTTCCGGCAGTTCAAGCGCGCCGACATGGACGCCCTGCTCCGGGAAAACGGCGTGGAGCTTCTTTCCGCCGGGCTGGACGAAGCGCCCATGGTCTATAAGGATATTCATGCGGTTATGGCCGCTCAACACGATCTGGTGGATATTCTGGCCACATTTCAGCCCCGGCTGGTTAAAATGGCCCGGGACGAACCGCGTCATAAACGGCGCTGATCTCCCCCTGGGAATGATGGCTCTGTTTAAAACTCAGGTTGGCGAGCGACTCAAGACATACGGTCTGCGCAGACAGAGCGGCAACATTCGTTGCCGCAAATACAGCCCGTGTTCCACACGGGTGAGCGGCAGTCGTCAGGAGACGAAGGAGCCTTACGAATGGCGACAGCAGAGATAAGGCAACATGTATCCACGG
>CAJTSU010000124.1 GCA_910579055.1 uncultured Mailhella sp.
GCTATGGAAGAAGATATGTCGTATCTTCGACTTTTCAACCTTGACTGACCACTAGGCGGATTCTTCCTTGAGCGCCCGCTGCATTAGCAATTCCACAGTCCGCTGCGGCGCAAGGCGATCCTCCAGCAGGCCAGTCATGGCCGCGGTAATGGGCATTTCCACGCCCAGCTTCCGGGCCAGCCCGTATACCGCGCGCGTGGTCTTCACTCCTTCGGCCACCATATGCATGTCCGCCACAATATCCTTGAGTTTTTCGCCCCGCCCGAGCCGCAGGCCTACCTGTCTGTTGCGGGACAGATCGCCGGTGCAGGTAAGCATGAGGTCGCCCAAGCCGGAAAGCCCCATAAACGTAGATGCCCGTGCGCCCATAGCCACGCCAAGGCGGGTAATTTCGGCCAGACCGCGCGTCACCAGCGCGGCGCGCGCATTATCCCCGAATTCCAGTCCGTCGCAGACTCCGGCTGCTATGGCAATGACGTTTTTCACCGCTCCGCCCAGCTCCACGCCGCGCACGTCCGGGCTGGAATAACAACGAAACCACGGTGTCGCGAACATAACGCGCAACCGTGAACCGAGTTCTTCTTCGCCACAGCCCAGCACCACGGCGCTCGGCTTGTTCTCCACCACCTCCCGGGCAAAAGACGGGCCGGAAAGCATGGCGTAGCGACGGCGCATGTCTTCATCCGTCCCATGCAGCGCCTCACGCACCACGACGGAAAGAGGTTTAAGCGTATCCAGCTCAATACCTTTTGACGCGTTGACAATGATGGTTTCCGGGCGCAACTGGGATCGCACGGCCTCCAGCGCCCCGCGCTGACTCTGGCAGGGCACGGCCAGCACCCATACGTCCGAATCCCCCAGGACGGAACAGTCCGTCACCGCCCGCAGGGAAGGCGCCAGCGGCAGACCGGCCAGATAACGAGGGTTCTCATGGTGCCTGTTGATGGCCTCAGCCACGGTTGTATCCCGCAGCAGCAGCGACACCTCGCGCCCTGTACTCGCCAGCACATGAGCCAGCGCTGTTCCCCAGCTTCCTCCGCCGTACACCGTGATCATGGCATCCTCCAGCGCTACCGCGGCATGACCCCGTTATTCAGGGCAGCCCCAGAGCTTTTCCCACTCCGCCCGAAGAGCGGCGTTTCGTTCCTCTTCACGCGCGGCGACACGCTGCAAAAGCTCCCTGCCCCGCGCCCGTAGCGTATCTTCATCCCCGCAGTTGTCCACGACAAAATCGGAAGCTTCAGCTTTGTCCGCCTGGGACATCTGCCAGGAATCCATCAAAGCCACACGCTCCGCGCTCCAGCCCCTGATCATGCGCAGCCGTTCCCGCCGTGCCTCGTCCGGGCAGATCACTGTTACCGAGATCAGCGCATCCGCACTCTTTCCGGAAAAAAACGTGCCGGCGCGGGAACCACGGCGGCTCTCATGCCACAACGGCACTTCGGCGGCGGCCAGAGCAGCTCCGTCTTGAGCGGCCTTTTCAAAAAACTCGCTCAGCGCATGAAAGATCATGGGATGAACAGCCGCCTCAATCTCGCGCCGCAAGCCCGGTTCTTTTGCCAGAGCGGCGGCCAGGGCAGTCTTGTTAACAGGCGATCTGTCGTCCGCGATGAATCTGTCCCCGTACAGGCCGCGCAGGAGGCGCCAGCCGTCCTTGCCCGGCGCGTACAACGCCGCCACGGCGGCATCGGCGCTCCAGGCTGGCAGGCCTTCGCTCTCCAGCACGCGCAACAGGCTGGACTTGCCGCAACCCGCCACGCCGGTGAGCACCAGACGGATCATGCGTCGCGACAATGTGGTCATACAATCCAAAACGTCCGCCGGAGGCGGACAGCAAAAGCGCAGTTCCCGCCCGGTGACCGGATGCCGGAATTCCAGCTTCCAGGCGTGGAGCATCTGGCGCGAAGCAGCTTTCTCTTCAGCGCGAAATCCGGATGGAGACGCCGTCGGGCCGTATAGAGCGTCCCCCCACAAGGGATGCCCCGCCTGGGCAAGATGTACCCGGATCTGATGGGTGCGGCCGGTGTGGATACGCACGGCCAGCAAGGCAAAACGGCCGCCCGGATCCCGGTACAGGCTCTTCCACTCGCTATGCGCCGGTTTCCCTCCACGGTTTTCCGGCACCACAGCCATACAGGTCTTCAGCGTGGGGTGACGCCCCAGAGGCAGGCGGCTTTCGCCACACGCCGGAGGCAGGCCGCGCGTTACGGCCAGATAGGTCTTGGAAATCTCGCGCACGGCAAAAGCCCGGCTCAGCTCCAAGCGGGCCTCTTCGCTCAAAGCGACAACCATCAGCCCGGAAGTATCCTTGTCCAGACGGTGCACAATGCCCGGACGCAACCCATCCATCCGGGCCAGCTCCGGCACACGGGCGATCAGGCGATGCACCAGCGTTCCTTCCGGGCAGCTGGGGCAGGGGTGCACGGTCAGATGCGCCGGTTTGTTCAGCACTGCCACATGCTCATCCTGGTACAGGATATCCAGCTCGCCATCCTCCGGCTCCAGCCCGACATCCCGCCGAGGAACCACAAATACCAGTTCCATACCCGGAACCAGGCGAAAATCCGCCTCAACGCACGGCTTGCCGTCCACCAGGCAATGCCCTTCCCGCACGGCTCTTTTGACTTTTGAACGGGAAAGCCCAAGTTCCCCGCTCAGAAAAGCGTCCAGCCGCTGTCCTCGTCCGCTGGAGCCTACCACTATCCGCGCGGCGGCACTTCCGCCGGGTGTTTCTCCCGGCAAAACACCGCCGGAGAAGAGGGCTGATGAACATTCGAGTGGCAAGGGGGAACTCATGCGGCGGGCCGGGGCGTCATGACGTAACCCGTGACCGTGGCCAAAGCCAGCAGTTCGTCGTCTGCGTCGAGCACACTCACTTCACAGGTAACAAGCTTGCGGCCGGAGTTGAGCATGCGGGCTTCCGCGCGCAACGGCCCTTTTCGTCCCGCCTTGACGTAAGAGATGGAAGTCTGGGCGTTGACGCAGGTCAAATCATTGGCCACCACCAGCGCGGCGAAGGCCATGTCCGCCAGGGAAAAAATCAGGCCGCCGTGCGCACTGCCATGGGCGTTGAAAAACTGCTTTTCCAGCGGCAGCTCCGCCACGGCCCGGGTCGGAGAAGCTTCCAGCACTTCAATACCAAGAAGTCGGGCAAAACTGTCCGGCGCGATTCGGGCGCGCACTTCATAGATATCCATATATTCATATTCTCCTGAAAAAAGATCAGCGCCGGTCGGGTCGCGCTGACCGAATGCTTCAGCACGCTGATGCATATCCCTTTCAGCAGGGTTTGGCCCCCCGCAGGAAGCCCGCCGTTATACAGGCCCGCAAGCCGGAAGGTTCAAAACCGCTCGCTTTACGGCGCGGCAAAACCAGAGCCTGCGCGCAATTTTCAAGGCTGCCGGCGTTGTCTGCCGCCTCGGACTCGAACTCTTCGAGCAGCTTCTTTCAAAGAAGCACATTTCGGTCAGAATACGGCAAGCGCTCAGGACTGACAAGCCGCGCCGCTCAGGGGTGGACAGCACCGAAAACTGCGTTTATAGAAACAGGGCAACAAATGATATGGAGGAGACCGCTCATGGCTCACAAGAAAATCGAACGCAAGAAGGAACTGGATCGCCGCCGTCATCGCCGCGCAAAGCGTCTGAAGGCTCGCATCCACGAAGCTCAGGCGGCCGCCAAGAAGTAACGGCCCCCGGCTTTTCGTTCAGCGAGAAGGATTTTGCGGGGCGCTTTTTCCAGGCTGAAAAGGCGTCCGGCAAAGTCTCTTTCTTTGTTTCTTCTTCCAGGTACATGGCAAGTACGCCACGTATTCAATGTTACCGGGACATGTCCCCCAACATCTTCCTCTGCAACGCAAATGCCCATTTACGAATACCATTGCCCGCACTGCGGCAAAACCTTTGAGGAATGGCTGAAAACATCCGGCAATTCCTCTGCCGACGCCTCTGCGTACCCCTGCCCTTCCTGCGGCACAGCCTCCCCTCGTATTTTGTCCAGCACCAGTTTTCTGCTCAAGGGCGGAGGCTGGTTTGTCAATCACGAAACGCCTCAATCGGGCGACGCGCCCAATGCGTCAGACGACACTGGCAGCGAGTCCGCAAAGACATCCGCCAATACATCTTCTGACGCTTCCGACACAACGAGCGGCGGGCAGACCACAGCCGCGGAAAGCGCTCCTGCCGCAAGCCCTGCAACTTCTGATTCCGGGGCCCGCTGATCCCCCTTCCTTCATTCCGGAAGCGCCGCACGCGCTGCACCACGCGAGGTACATCATGATCGCACGCTACACCCGGCCCGAAATGGCTGCATTGTGGTCTTTGGAAAGCCGCTATCGCGCCTGGCTTGAGGTCGAAATCGCCGTATGCGAAGCATGGCACGAGCAAGGGGTCATTTCCGCCGAAGATATGAACGCCATCCGCGACAAAGCGGCCATTGACGTGGAACGCATTGAAGAAATCGAAGCAACCACCCGCCACGACGTCATCGCCTTTCTTACCGCGCTGGAAGAAAAAATCGGGCCGGCAGCCCGTTTTATCCACCTCGGCTGCACCTCCTCTGACATTGTGGACAGCGCGAGCGCGCTGCTGCTGGTTCGCGCGGGCAAGCTGCTGCTTGACGATTTCGATCTGGTGCTTGACGCGCTCAAAAAATTCAGCCTCACGCACAAGGGGCTGATCTGCATGGGGCGTACCCACGGCATTCACGCCGAACCCACGACCTACGCCCTCAAGTTCGCGGGCTTCCACGCCGAATTCCAACGCCATCGGGATCGTTTCGCCGCTGCGGTGGAAGATATCCGCGTGGCCAAAATTTCCGGCGCGGTGGGCACCTACGCCTTCCTCTCCCCGGATATCGAAAGCAGGGCCTGTGAACTCCTCGGCCTGAAACCGGACACCATTTCCACCCAGGTTATCCAGCGCGACCGCTACGCTCATTATTTCACCTCCCTCGCCCTTGCCGGCGGCGGCATCGAGCGCCTGTGTACCGAACTGCGCCACCTCCAGCGCACCGAAGTGCATGAAGTGGAAGAAGGCTTTGCCAGGGGGCAGAAAGGCTCTTCCGCCATGCCCCACAAGCGCAATCCCATTTCAGCGGAAAATCTGTGCGGCGTGGCCCGCCTGCTGCGCGGCAACGCGCTCGCCTCTCTTGAAAATCAGGCGCTGTGGCACGAACGTGATATCAGCCACTCTTCAGTGGAACGCGTGATCATGCCCGACTCCACCATTCTCATGGATTACGCCCTGCACCGTCTGGCCTCTCTGCTCAACGGCCTGCGCGTCCTGCCTGAAAATATCGAACGCAATCTGTGGGGAAGCCACGGCATCTTTTTCTCCCAGCGAGTGCTCACCACACTGATCGGCAAGGGCCTGCCCCGGCAGGAAACCTATGTCATGGTGCAGCGCTGCGCCATGGAGAGTTGGGAAAGCGGGCGTCCCTTCCCCGACATCGTGCGAAGGGATCCGGAAATTACGAGGCATGTGAGCCAGGATGAGCTTGATCTGCTGTTTGATACTTCTTATTATACCCGCCACGAGGACGTTTCCCTCTCGCGTGTGTTCGGAGAGTAAGGCCTGAACGCTTTGCCCACGCCATACGCGGCAGGCTTCGGAAGCGCGCGGAAATGCAATCGCAACCTTCCGCCGCCTTTCTTTGACGCGGTACAGCCTGTCAACGCAGGAACATTCAAGGAGTTCATCGGCTTCACCATGTTGTCACGCCCCTTTTCCCCTTGAGGGAAGGAACGGGGTCAAACCATAAAGGAAATTTTGATGAATTCCGTCAATCTCTCCATTCCGGACATGAAACGCCGCCTTGCGGCGCTGCTCTTGGAAAAATCTTACCGGGAAGGGCATTTCGTCCTGGCTTCGGGACGCGAAAGCGATTTCTATTTCGACGGCAGGCAGACTGCTCTTCACCCTGAAGGCGCATGGCTCATCGGCAATCTGTTCTATGACCTGCTCTCCGACCTGCCGAAGCTTGACGCCGTGGGCGGCATGACCCTGGGCGCAGACCCCCTGGTTTCCGCCACTTCGGTCATTTCCTGGACCATGGCTCGCCCCGTGGCCGCGTTTATTGTGCGCAAGAACCCCAAAGGACACGGCACGAACCAGTATATTGAAGGTCTGGCCAATCTGAAGCCCGGTTCCCCCGTAGCCATGCTGGAAGACGTGGTAACCACCGGCGGCTCTCTGCTGACCGCCTGCGAAAGGGTTCGGGACGCCGGTTTCAATATTGTGGCGGTGTGCACGGTTTTGGATCGTGAAGAAGGTGGAGCTGAAGCCATTGAAGCCGCCGGATACAAGCTGCGTCCCCTTTTTCGCCGCAAAGAACTTCTCGAACTCGGCCGCATGGCCTGACAGAGATTCATGCGCCGCCCTCTTTCCGCTCTCGGCCTGCTCACGGCCCTCTTGTGGCAGCCCTTGTCCGCATCCGCCTGGCAAACAACCATCACGGACGCCCCCGGTCTGCCGCCGGAATTCGTGGCCGTGGACAAGTCCAGCCAACGTCTCTTTCTGCTTGCCCGGCGCAGTCCGCTGACCGTGGAGGAAGCCTTTCCCAGCATTCACGGCCGGGTGGAAGGCGACAAACAGGTCGAAGGCGACCTGCGCACTCCGGAAGGGGTGTACTTTGTGCGGGGTAAAATTCAGGCTCAGCTCGATTTCGACGAATACGGCAGTCAGGCGCACGCCCTGAACTATCCGAACCCGGTGGATCGCTTGCGCGGCAAAACGGGCTACGGCATCTGGATTCACAGCAAAGGCCGTCCCATCGCCACCCAGAGGACACAGGGCTGCATTGCCATTGATCTGGCCGATATTGACCGTCTCGCCCCAAGGCTCAAGCCGGGCACACCGGTACTGGTCGCCCAACGCGTGGACGGGCCGGTATTGCGCTCCGCCTCCGGTATGGACAGCTCCGGCGCAGATATTTTAAACACAGACGCTTCAGGCATAACCGCCTCCGCGTCCCTGCCTTTGCCGACAACATCCCCCGGTACGCCAGACATTGCGGTGAACACCGCGACTGCAACACAAGGCATGTCAGACGCAGCCGCGCAATTCCAAACAAAGGAACCGCGCGGCAACGCCCCCGCTTCGCTTTCTCCTGCGGAGTCACCCACGGCACTCCCCGCTGAGAACTCTGTTCCCTGGGTGGTCGAGGCGCCCCTTTCCGTCCTCCCTGCGGAAATGCCTCCTCAAACTCCCGTTGTCGTTTCTACTGCCGAGCCTGGTGCTCTTTCCGGCAAAGAGGGCTCCGAAGAAACCGCGACGTACATTGGCAACAGCCCTGTTTCCTCCGGATACGCCGCAAAGACAGACGCAGACGATCCCTCCGGATTCGGCGTATCTTCAGACCTCGCCCTCCCCGCGGGGAACGACGTATCTCTCCCCGCCCTTACGGAAGGCTCGACGGAAACTGCTCTGCCCGAGCATTCCAATCTGCCTGTCCTGTTTGACAGCTCCACGCTGAAATCCGTAGCGGATGAAGCCAATCTGCGCGAAGTGGCCAGGCTCAGTACGGAGTGGAACAACGCCTGGGCTGACCGTTCTGCCGCTTTTTTCGATTTTTACGAACCAGACGCATACACCAAAACAAGCGAAGAATTCACGGCGTTCAAGGCGTTAAAAACGTCCCTGTTCCAGCGCTTTTCATGGATAAGCATTGAACAGGGAGAAGTCAGCGCACTACCCGGACCGGGGTACTGGGTTTCATGGTTTACTCAGTACTACCGCGCTCCCAACTTGCATACCGAAGGCATACGTCGTCTGTACTGGATGCCCGGGGAAAACGGGGCGTTGAAAATCGTCGCCATGGAATGGCTCCCCAAAGAGCTGGGCCTGCACGACGCATTCATGAAACGCGTCACGCCCGAGGTTCTGCGGCTGGTGGAGAACTGGCGCGAGGCGTGGGAAGACGGTGATCTGGAGCGCTATGCTTCCTTCTACAGACCAGGAGCGGAGCAGGGCAACCTGAAAGGACTTGACGCCATTCTCGAGAATAAAAAGACCATATGGGCGCGGAAGAAACCCGCTCGGGTTGAATTTCAAGGCACAATAGTATATGTTGAAGACAGGGGTGTGCGTGTGCGTATGACCCAGCTCTACAGCGACAGTTCAGGCTACCATGACAAGGGCATCAAGGAACTGCTGCTGTATCCCCATGGCGACAGCTGGCGCATCGCGTCAGAATCGTGGACAATCATCCGGAACAAGACATGAAGCGCAAGTACAGCCTCATCTTCATGACCGATCAAGGCAAAACCTCGCGCATGCGGATAGGCTCAGGCGCTTTGCGATTCCTTATCATTCTGTTTATTGCGTTACCGTTGCTGCTGTGCGGAACGCTATGGGCAGGCTGGGAACTGCTTCAGCGCTATTTCGATTTGCGCACAGAAAACGCCGATCTGCGTGCAAAACTGGCGGAACAGGATAATATCATCACCCGGCTGGGCAATCTTGAACAGTTTTTACGCGCTGCCGATCCAGATCTGCTGCGCCGTGTGCTGGGGCCGGCCTACACGTCTGTCACCAGTGCTGATGAGCCGGCCGCGGGAGAATACACACCCCAGGCCAATACTGATTCCACGCAGCTTTCCATAAGCTCTTCTGATGCTTCCGCCGGAGCAGTCATCGGAGGGTCTGCCGGGAGCGGCGAAAACAGGGAACATACAGCCACGGAAACCGCGACGGACATTTCTGCTTCTCCTCTCCCACAGACGACGGAAGCGCCTGCGGCCTCCCCCTCTTCCACCCCGATTGCGGAAGGCCCGGAAGAAGGAGAAAGCGTCAAACCCAACCTGCCGCCCCTGCACGAAACTTCCCCTGAAAAAATTGATGCAAATCAGCCTTCTCCGCCCTCAACCGCACTGCAACTCGACAAGGGCATGGCAGAGCTCAAAAACATGAAAGCTCGCCGGGTTGGAACGCGCGCACTGCGCATCTCTCTTGATCTTTATAATACAACCCAGGGCAAGCAACTGTCCGGCAAAGTGGATTTTGAACTCGTGCTCGCTGACGGCAGGGAAATCCCCCTCACAGGCGGTGGCGATACCAGCTATCGCATCAATCGCCTGAAAAAAATTATCAGCAATCCGACATTGCCTGCCAATATCGAAAATGTGGAAGGCGCAAGTATCAGGGCGAAAGTCTACGCCGGAGATGAACTGATTTACAGTGGCTCCATACCGCTCCAATAACAGAACATGGTAACGTAGGCTATTGGGGAGAAATGTTCGTGCAGCGCAAAACCTTGCGCAAAGCCTTTCCCTGCTGAAAGCAGCCGTAATTCATTTTCAGCGCAGTGCCATCTGACAGGCGGCCCATACTTGCGTACCTGACCGTGGGGCATACCGATATGGATAACAAAGCAAACTCTGGCTTCAGCTGTGATTTTGCCGGAAAATCTTTCCCCGGTATGGGGAATTGCTGAAACACTCTGTAGCAGAATAGTGTTGACGGCGCTGTGCGTGACATGCCTTTGCTCCGGCATGGGCTTCAACATCCGTTGCCGCAAGGCAGCCCGTGTTCCACACGGGCGAGCGGCAGTCGTTAGGCGACGAAGGAGCCTTACGAATGGCGACAGCAGAGATAAGGCATGTATCCACGCCTGGATCGCTCACGCCTCCGGCGATCAAGGATAGTTTTAACACTATTCTGCAACACAGCGTGCTGAAAAAACAGTTGACGCCGTCCGCCATGCAGGCTATACAACAGTCTCCGCTAAACGTCCCTATCGTCTAGTCGGCCCAGGACAACGGCCTTTCACGCCGTCGACAGGGGTTCAAATCCCCTTGGGGACGCCAAAGAAATCAAGCCCTTACGAGAAATCGTAAGGGCTTTTTCGTTGTGGGGCAAATCTGCCCCACCAGATGCCCCACAGATTTTGAAAAATTGTTTTTGCCAGAGTCCGGGGGACTGGTCGGCTTTCACCTGAGAACGTACAGTTTTGCTGCGTAGCTATTCTTATAGAGCATTTTCAGTTTGAAACGCTGCGCGTTTCAAACCATACGGCCTGTCGTTTCGCGGAAAAACCGCGCTTTTTCCGCTCACTTTGGGCCGGGCGGCGCTGTGCTGCCGCCTCGCGTTTCACCTTTTTCAAAGGTGAAACGCTCTATTGTTACGGCCTGCGCTGCGCTCCGGGAAATTCTCCTGAAAACACCTCAGAAAAGGCGGAAAAAATACAAGCGTCGGGCATGGTGGCGTACCATGTCCGACGCTTTTCATGGGGCCGGGGATCGCTCCCTGGATGTGACATCACCACGTCGGAAGCCCCCGAGGGCTTGGCAGTGCTTCAATGGGGCCGGGGATTGCTCCCCGGATATGACGAGACTATCATGCCTATTTCCGTTACCGAGAAGGCTTCAATGGGGCCGGGGATTGCTCCCCGGATATGACGCGGGCAAAGTATGGCTACGGGGGTCCCCAAGTAATGCTTCAATGGGGCCGGGGATTGCTCCCCGGATATGACGCGACGGCTCCGGCGACGGCGGGGCATTCGCATGCTTCAATGGGGCCGGGGATTGCTCCCCGGATATGACGTCGTCGAGCAGGATGTCGCGCGCGCCGCGGATGCTTCAATGGGGCCGGGGATTGCTCCCCGGATATGACGCTCAGAATGGTATACGTTGGAAAGTGGCTGATGCTCTTCAATGGGGCCGGGGATTGCTCCCCGGATATGACTTGTAC
>CAJTSU010000125.1:0-8517 GCA_910579055.1 uncultured Mailhella sp.
ATGTAAATGGAAGACTGGAAGACATTAAAACATTATTTAGTTAACACTCTCGTTTTTTCTTCTGCTCAAAACGATTTTTTCCGGAAAATCCTATGCGGGGAAATATGAAAATCCCTATGCCGATGTTCAGTTCAAACCTCTGTTCATGCTTGGCATAGTGATAGGCTTATACCTTGCCTGCATAGCATGCATTGGATTTTATACGTCCTCGTTTTTCACTGTATTCATACTCTCCCTACTCCTTAAATATGAATATTTCTCGTTCCGTCTTGTGCTTGATAGCGCGCTCTATTCCATACTCTTTACGTTACTGGCATACGTAATTTTTCATATGCTGTTCGTCATAGTGACACCGGCAAATATTTTTTTATAATGGATCTGTTGCAGAACCGTGTTGATGGCGTTGCGCGAGCGGTCAAGGATATGTTCAACGCGATTCTGCCACAGAGCGCTCGCATAAAACGCGTTGACAGAAATGGAGCTGCGGCGTGCAATCCTCATGCAGTATGGAGAAGCCCGCACTTCTCCCTGCATGTTTATGGTTGACTCGGGGAACAGTGAAGAAGTTCCGCGGCTCTTCCCTTCCCGGCTTCCCAGTATGCCATGACCCGCCGCACAAATTCCCGCGTTTCCGCAAAAGGAGGAACGCCCCCGTATTTTTCCACGCCGGCCGGACCGGCATTGTATGCGGCCAGCGCCAGCTCAACGGAACCGAAACGCTGTATCAGTTCCATCAGGTACTGCGAACCGGCATAAACATTGGCGCGGGGATCAAAGGGGTCGATAAGGCCCAGTTCAACCTGGGTGCCGGGCATGACCTGCATGGCACCCTGTGCGCCCGCCGGAGACTCCGCGGCATGGTTGAAGGCCGACTCCGCACGAATAACGGCCAGTACCAGCGCGGCATCCAGGCCGAAGATTTCCCCGGCCTCACGGGCGATCTTCTCCCACTCGGCAGGCGCGGGCCGTATCGCGTCTTGCGCAACCATATGCCGGGGTTGTCCGTCGGGCGCGACGCCCGGGGCATGAGCGACGGAAGCATAGTCCGTCAACTCGGGGCGCAAACGCATGGAGGGGCGCATGCGGGAAGGTTGAGCCAGCAAACGGGCATGGGGGGAAAG
Organism: uncultured Mailhella sp.; assembly: GCA_910579055.1. GTDB lineage: Bacteria > Desulfobacterota > Desulfovibrionia > Desulfovibrionales > Desulfovibrionaceae > Mailhella. Next base: position 1,122 of record CAJTSU010000125.1, read on the forward strand.
CGCGTAGATATCTCCTGATCCGTCTGCCGCTCCGGGCATGACCACCAGCCTGTCCGCGGGCGGCACAGCGCGGGCGGCAACCGGCGCGCGAATGACACGCAAGGTTCCATCTCCATTCGCAGCGGGCAGGGAGGCCCGTGGCGTATCACGCTTCGTTGCCGGAACGGAAGCCACCCGCGACATGCGGAGAGAAATCTCCTGTTCCTCCTGTTCATGGAACAGAATGCCCGTGCCGGGAACTTCAGAAGGCTCCGGCAACGGATCGGAAGAATACTCCGGCAGCGGCGGAGTTTCAGAAGCGGGCGGGGCCGGTTGCTGTGCACAACCGCAGGAAAGAAAGACCCATATGATTAAAAACGTCGCCGCAGCGCTCCGAAACGGCAAACGGATGGAGCATGGCACGGGGCTTTTCACGCCGCATCGGGCGGTATTTTGAAGTACAGCTCAATGGTGTTTTCTCCGTCCGTGCCGCTGTAGCAGTGATGGGCAGAGACATTTTTGACCAGATGCACGCCCAGCCCGCCCACAGGGCGCTCATCCGCGTCCAGAGAAGTATCCGGTGCCGGAGCTTCACGGAAGGGATCAAAGGGCGCGCCCCAATCGCGGATCCAGACGCAGAGATACGGCACATCGTCCATGCTGACCTGGCGGAAGCCCAGTTCCAGCATGCCCCATTTATCCTGATCAGACAGGGTCGCGGCCGGACCATCCGCTCCGGCGTAGGCATAATTGACCACGTTGACCAGCAGTTCCTCCACGGCCAGTTCCACGAAACCGAGCATGTCCTCATGCCCGTCCGCAAGATTCTCACGCAGAAAGGTCATAGCCGGAGCACAGCTCTCAAGCTTTGCGGGGAGAAGAATCCGGGGCAAGAGATACCTCCTTGGGGGCAGTTTACCCTGCTCGACTCCTGGAGCAGCTTCAACGTGAATTTACTCCAGCCAACCTGCGGGGTTATCAGTCTTGCAGGGCGCAGAGCGCCTCTTCACGGGTGGCGCACACGGTAAGCATGGCGTTGAAGCCGGAGATACGAAAGACTTCAGCCGCCATGGGTTGCAGAGAACAAAAGGCCAGCCTGCCTGAAGCGGCCTTGATCGACTTGACCAGCCCGAGGATGCCGCGCAAACCGGCGGAACTGATATATTCCAGATCCGCCATATCAATGAGCACGCGTTTTTTTCCCTGTTCCAGCAGGGCCCGCGCGGAACTTTCGAATTCCGGCGTGCTCGTGGCATCCATGCGACCGGAAAGCGCCAGGATGCTGATGCCGTCCTGTTCTGTCGCCCTGATTTCCATAAGACCTCCGACCTTGGGTTACTGATAGCTGAGCAGCAGCCCCTGGCTGATTTTCAACCAGCCGTCCAGCGTGACAAAAAGCAGCAGCTTGAACGGCAGAGAGATGGTCATGGGAGACACCATCATCATGCCCATGGCCAGCAGAATATTGGAAATGATAAGGTCTATGGCCACGAAAGGCAAATAGAGCAGGAAGCCGATCTGGAAGGCGCGGGTAAGTTCGGTGATGGTGAACGCGGGCACCAGAATGAGCATGTTGTCTCTGGCAATGGTCTGCCGGCGGCTGGCGGGCCAGATGCGCTGCGCCGTGCCCATGAACGCCTTGAGTACCGCCGGATCGGTATTTTTTTCCAGGAAATGCCGGAGCGGGGGCGAAATTTCCCTTGCCACGCCCAGCAGTTCCTGCGGCGTGGGGCTGGGGCTCAGCCGCTGTCGTTCCAGCAGTTCCATCGTCTCCATGGCCACGGGAGCCATGATGAACACCGTAAGGATAATGGCCAGGCCGTTCATGACCATGGCGGGCGGCACCTGCTGCACGCCGAGGGCATTGCGCACCAGACTGGTGACCACCACGATCTTCACATAGGACGTGACCAGCATGAGCAGAAAGGGCGCCAGCCCCAGCAGCGCAAGCCCCAGAATGAGATACAGCGGGTTGATCCCGGCGATGCCCATCGTCAGTTTCCTTCCGCCCGGCTTTCGGGATTTGCGGATTCCTCCGCGCTCCCGCCCGCGGCATCCGCCATGCCGGTGATCTGCACGCCGGGCATGCCGCCCACGTCCACCAGACGTCCTCTGGCCGCGATACGGCCGCCAATCCGCAGAAGGACAGGCACGGAGGATGCGTCACCGTTCAGGGCGAAGGTATAGCCGGGCGCAAGCGCCGCAATTTCCTCCACGCGCAGACTGAGACGGGCAAGCTCGAAGGTGACGGGCAGTTCCAGCGCGGCGACGGCCTCCCTGTCCAGGAGGGGAGTTCCCCCGGCGGCATGTTCGGAAACAGACTCGGTCATGGTTACCTCGCTTGAATCGGGATATCCCCCGCACGGGGACGGCAGCGTCGCGTCCGGCCCCAGAACGGAGAGGACGCCGTTTTCCAGACGGCAGGCCAGCGCCGTATCGCCGGGCAGAAGCAGACGCGGGGCTTCGGGCGTCCAGCGTTCGGGCAGAAGAATGTCTCCGGGCGCAAGGGAGGCGGCCTCCCCGGGGGACAGGCTCATTCCGCCGACTTCGAGGGGACAGAGCAGAACCGCGCCCGGCAATGCTCCCGCCGCATCCGGAACGACGCGAAGAGGCAAAGCCTCCAGCCGTTCCAGCAAAAAGCGGGCGGCACCTTCATCCGCCCAGAACAGCCGCAGATAAACGCGCTCCCCGTCCGGCAGCGCGAGCGTCAGCGGCAAGGGGCCGCCCCATGCGGTTTCCGGCACGGGAGCGGAACAGAATCTCGTCTCGCAGCCCAGCCAGCGGGCCAGACTGTCCAGCGCGGGAGCAAACAGACGTTCCAGCACGGCAAGGCTCAACGGCGCGGGCAGTGCGGAAAAGTCGTTTCCACTGGGAAGCCCGCCTGCCTCCCCCGCAGCGCCCGCGCGCCATGCCGCGAGTTCCGGACGCAATGACAGCGCCTCAAGGGAAGACAGTTCCACCTTCCACACGGAATCTCCGGTCAGGAGGAACAGCTCCGCTCCGGACGCGAAGGGAGCCCCCCCTTCCGCCGCCGCGGCTCCGCCGTTCACGTCCAGACGGCAGACGGCGGGAGGCGTCGTTCCCGCATCAGCCGCGAAGTCCAGCGGCAGAGCGCGGGAAACCAGGGCGTTGAGCAGCCGCGCCCGCAGGGGCGGCAGAGAAGGAAGAGCAGGAGAAAAATATGCTGCGGACATCGGCATCTCTTTTTACATGTTTCCCCGAAAAAACTTTTCGCTCTACTTAAACCTTCGGTTGACGTTCTACCTTCCACTCAGGAGACATGCTGCGCGGACAGAGCGACAACATGTATCCACGGCCGGCTCGCTTTCGCCTTCGTGCGGCTTCGCCGCCTGAAGGCTCCGCTCCGCGTGGCATGGCTTCCGTTCCTCGCGCCTCCGGCGGTCAGAATATCACCACCTTCCCGCGCGCCGCAAGTTTCGCACGGAGGAAACGGCGCGCCTCCGGCTGCCGAAGGCTACCCGTTTTCCCCCCAGCCCTCATAGGTGGCGGAACGACGACGCGTGTCGCCTTCATTGCCGCCTTCCGCTCCGCCCTGAGCCACTTCCACCCGCGCGTTCTCGCCACTGCGCTCCAGCGCGGCCTGAAGGGAATCCCGCGCACCGACGGCGGTCTGGAACGCGCCGGCATCCACACAAGAAAGCCGTACAAAAAGCTGACCGTCCGTCGCGCGGGAGAGGGTCAGTTCCGCTCCGGACAGTGCGCCGTCGCCCAAGGTGATACGCACTTCAGGGTTGCCCTTGCCCGGTTCGGAAACCAGAATGCGATCCACCAGCTGGTCCACCAGTTCGGCCACATCTCCGGAGGCGGCGGAAGAAGTTGTCCGGACAGAGCCTTCCGCATTCTGCATGCCGCCCATACAGCTGCCGAACAGGCTCTCCATGAGCGAAGCAGGGGACGGCGCGGGGGATGAAACAATGCCTTCCTCCTTTCCCGCGCCTTTCCCGGAAGTATGCTCCATGGCCTTTTCAAACCTTTCTTTCGAGGCGGAATCCGGCTCGCGCCCCACCCCGCTCTTTTCCGTCCGTGCGCAGGAATCCGCCTGCTGCAAATGCCGTGTAGTGATTTCCATCCCCATAGAGGGCCTCCTGTCTCCACATGCCAACCATGTTGTACCTGAACATGCCGCGCATAGTGCACCATACAAATTTCGTGCCGTCAGCTTTCATCACTTTGCCCGGAGGGAGCCTTGAATTCTTCCATTTCCAAATCTTCCTGACGCTCGGCTTCCTTTTTCGCCTCGGCCAGCCAGATATCCCGGTGCGCCTCAATCTTTGCCGCCTCCCTGCGCGCCTCGGCCACAGCCTCCCGCGCGGCGGCCACGTCCCGCTCTTTTTGCGCGGCGATTTTCTCCGCTTCGGTCACGGCCTGGACGCGCTGCTGTTCGCCTTCGGCCAGAGCTCCCAGCGATGCTCTGAATTCAGCCACATCCTCCAGGTTCATGCTCTGGCCCATAATCGCATCATAGCGGCGGTTTTCCTCTTCCGGCCGCCAGGCGCGGTAACGCTCCAGCTCCTCTTCCTTCTTCCGCACTTCCTCCCGCGCTTCCGCAAGGCGGCGCTCCGCCGCGCGAACCTCGTTCTTCGCGGCGTCTTCACGGAAGCGCCGCACCGAAAGAAGCGATTGCAGGGGATAGGAAGGCATCGCCAATTTACACCACAACCTTCTTCAGAGCCGCAAGGGTTTCCTCAAAGCCGCTCTTTTCATCAAGGCCCTGCCGGAGGAAGGTGTTAACCGCCTGAATGTGGGAGAGCGCGAAATCCGCCTCGGCGTCCGCGCCCTTCTTGTATTCGCCGATCTGCACCAGCAGTTCCACCTCCGCGTATTTTGCCAGAATCTTGCGCAGGGCCTGCGCCGCCTGCTTGTGTTCCCTGTCCACAATGGCGTTCATCACGCGGCTGACGCTGGCCTGCACGTCAATGGCCGGATAATGGTTGGCGGCGGCCAGCTTGCGTGAAAGCACAATATGCCCGTCCAGAATGGAACGCGTTTCATCCGCGATGGGTTCGGTCATGTCGTCGCCTTCCACCAGCACGGTATACAGGGCGGTGATGGAACCCTTGTCGGAGTTGCCCGCGCGCTCCATGAGCTTGGGCAGTTCGGAAAACACCGAGGGCGGAAAACCCCGCCGGGTGGGCGGTTCACCCGCCGCCAGACCAATTTCACGCTGGGCTCGGCCGAAACGGGTGACAGAGTCCATCATCAGCAGCACGCTCTTGCCCTGATCGCGGAAATATTCGGAAATGGCCGTGGCCGTATAGGCCGCCTTGAGCCGCTCCATGGACGAGCGATCGGAGGTGGACACCACCAGCACGGCCTTCTTGCGGCCTTCCGGGCCGATATCGTGTTCAATAAATTCCCGTACTTCGCGCCCGCGCTCGCCAATCAGGGCCAGCACGCAGACATCCGCCGTACAGCCCTTGAGAATGCTGGACAGCAGGGTGGATTTGCCCCCTCCCGCCGCCGCGAAAATGCCCATGCGCTGCCCTTCCCCGCAGGTGAGCACGCCATCAATGACGCGCAGCCCTAGGGAAATGGGGCGATCGATGATGTTACGGGTCATGGGGTTGGGGGCTTCGGCAAAAATCGGGTAATGCGTTCTGGTTCTGATCGCCGGGCCGCCGTCCATGGGCTGCCCCAGGCCGTCCACCACCCGGCCGAGCAATTCGTTCCCCACGGGAATGGACAGTATCTCCCCGGTGGGAATGACCTCCGTGGCCGGAGAAATGCCCTGCATGGAACCCAGCGGGGAAAGCAGGGCCACGTTCTTGACGAAGCCCACCACTTCCGCCTTGAGCGACCATTCCTCCCACGGGTTGCGCAGCATGCACAACTCCCCGACCTTCACGCCCGGCACAACCGCACGGATGATGGTTCCCACCACCTGTTCCACGCGGCCCCGCGTTTCAACGGGGTTGACGTCCCGCACGGCCTCTTCGAGAAGTTCGCCGATATACTCGAAGGCCATGGATCAGCTCTCCTTAATCTTGCCCGCCAGAGCATTTTCTATGGCCCTGAGCTGCGTTTCCAGCCCGGCGTCCACCACGCCCAGCTCGCTTTCCAAAATACAGTCCCCCGGCTTCATGCGCGGGTCGGCAGAGACATCCAGAAAGCTCACCCCTCCCGGCGCGGATGCGATCATGGCGGCCAGAGCCTCGCGCACGGCGGGCTCGTCGGCGGGACAGACGCGGATCAGCACCTTCCGCTGACTGCGCACGGAAACCAGAGCGGCGCGCACCACGCGCACAATACGTTCCCGGTCGTCCAGCTCGCCGATGATTTTACGCACGGCGGAGCTTACCACCTTGACCAGAGTCTCTTCAATATTTTCAATATATTCAACGGCCTGCATAGCCGTTTCCATCATTTTCTCGGCCTGTTCCATACGGCCTTCCATGACGCCGTCCTCATAGCCCGCGCGCTTGCGCGCCTCATAGGCATGTTCAGCTTCAGCACGAATGGCCTCCGCCCTTTCACGCGCGGCGGCAAGCAAAGCCCCCGCCTCAAGCAGACGAGAATATTCATCAGCGCGGAGTATGCGCACACCGGGCGCGGGCTGAACGGCATCCCCTGTCAGTCGAAACACGGTGCCCATGACGGCGCAACCTCCTTGAGCAGCAATTTTTTCAGCGCAAGCCATATTTCAAGGATTTCCGCCTCACTGAAGGCGGGCGCTTCCCTTCCTTCCGGCAAGGGCGGCAGAGCAAGAAACATGCGGTTGGCAAGTTCTTCGGGCCAGCGTGTCGCAACAAGCCGCGCGGCCATGTTCCCGTGCAGCGCACAGCGCTCCGCCAGCGGAAACGAACGATCCGACTGCGCGAACAGCCGCCGCACGCTGCCAAGCTGGTACTGGCCGCGGCACAGCGCGTAACGGTACAAATCTTCACCAATGCCGGCGCGCAGGTTCAACAGTTCTTCACGGCGCAAAACGCGCGCGATCTCCGGCGCGTGCAGGGCCACGCCCGCCACAAGGGAAAGCTCCGCCAGCGTTTCCGCATCCAGCAGGGCAAGGCGGCGCGATTCTTCCGCATAGTCCCAAAATCCGGCATTCCGCGCATCCTGACCGCTCCGGGCGGAAACAGGAGTCTCCGCCAGCCATGAAAGAAGTGAAGCCGCATCTTCACCAGACAGATCAAGGAATTGCCCGGCATAGGGCCCCGCGGGGCAAGACGCGGACAAAGAAGCGCCGGGCCGGGAATTGGCCCGCAGCATGGCTTCCCACAGCAGAGGGCGGGATGCCAGCGCGTCCGCAAAAAAGCCCTTGTTCATCAGGCCGCCCCATCCGTTCCGCTCCCCGCCGCGACCTTGCGTTTCGCCGCGGCACGGCGGAACAGCATCCATACTCCGCCGCCTGCTCCAACCAGCATCAGGGCCAGGGCCAGCACCTGGAGCGCCAGGG
>CAJTSU010000125.1:8538-10412 GCA_910579055.1 uncultured Mailhella sp.
CAGGGAAGACGGAACCGGACGCTTTTCCGGCACGGTCACGCTTTCACGCACCGGCACCAGCATGACGCTGACATTGTCGTATTTAAGCGAGGCCACGGCGGAAGCGGTCAGTTCCCGGATTTCCGGCACGAGGTTGATTACCGGAGAATCGGGAGTATGGCGCAGAAACACGGCGGCGGAAGGCTCCACCTTGACGTTGTTGACCGGATCATTGACTCCCAGCACCACATGTACGCGAGCCGTAAGCACCCCGTCGATGCGCGAAAAGGTATCGGCCAGCTCTTGCGAAAGAGCGTAGGCCATGCGCGCCTGTTCTTCGGATGAGGATGAAATCATGCTGTCGCCGCCGAACACTTCTCCCATATTCTTGAAGGATTCACGCGGAAGGCTGTTTTCCTTGAGCACCTGAAGCGCCAGCACAAGCTGCTCGTCCTCTACGGAAAGCGTATAGCCATTCTTGCCCGCGGAAATCTTTTCCGCCGCGATGCCACGACGCAGCAGGGTGGAAAGCATCTGATTGGCCTCTTCTTCCGACAGGCCGGTGTACATTTCCACCTTGCATCCGGCAAGAAGCGCGGCAAGCGAAAGAAGCAGCAAAAAACGGACGGTGAAAGAACGCAGCATGGTTACCTCTGTAAAAAACTCGATTAACCGATCCCGAAAAACGCTACCCCTGCTGACGGAGTATGCTTTCCATGCCCTGTGACGCGCTCTGGGACGTTTTCAGGCCAGTCTGAACCTGCACCTTGAGCATGCCCGCAAGGTACTGCGCCCGAAACAGCGCATCCGGCCCGATATTCGCGCCGGGGCGGGAAAATTCATCCAGCAGGCGACCCAGTTCCCGCACTGGGGTTTCCTCTTCGGAAGACTGCGCGCGAACGGTCTGAGTGTCCGGAACATCCGTGCGCCCGCCCGAGGCTGCTGCCTCCGGGGGCCGCACGGCTCCGGGCTGCCGATCCGGGCCGAAGTCCACCGGCTCCGCTCCGGCGGGGGAAGACAGGCCGCCGGGCATTTCCGATGCGGGAACGCCCGCTTCGGAAATCCGGATGCCTCCCCTTTCAAGCGGAGGAACAGACTGCGCCGGGCCGGGAACAGACGGAACATCCATAGCTGCCGCATCAGGCGGAGCGGTGTCGCCTCCCACGGCCGCCGTTTCTGCCGCCGCGCCTTCGGACGGCCCGGCCAGGGCCTGTTCAAAGGCGCGCACCACATCTTCGGACGGCGAACCGGAGGGGCCGTTTCCGCCCGGGCCGCTCCCGGCCCATTCCGCCAGTTTTTCCAGCGCCTCCAAAAGCCGTGCGGAACCCTGCGCGATTTCAGGAAGCACAGCGCCGCTCCTGTTCAGCGGGAACCGCCTTCCCGTGTTCAGGGCGCACGGTTCAGGCCACTTCCATGATCGCGCGGGCCATGTTCGCCGCGGCGCTGTCCTGCGGGATGCGGGCAAAAGCCCGCTCCGCCTCGCCCCTGCGTCCGGCAAGCATGTGCGAAAGCCCCAGCATGGCCAGAGCGTCACTGTCCTCCGGGTTTGCGGCAAGCACCTTGTCCAGAATGGCCCGCGCGCCGTCAAAATCGTCCACCACCACACGGGTGAACGCCAGACCGACCAGCGCGGGCGGGAAATCGGGTCTGAGCGCAAGAACGCCCTCAATAATGATTCCGGCCTCTTTGACCATGCCCTTCTGGCAGGCCAGATTGCCGAGATCCAGCAGACGGGCGGTTTGTCGTTCGGAAAACATGGAGTCTCCTTGGAGCGTATTTGTTATGGTTGAACATGCCTGCAAGCCATGATCCTGTGCAGCTCTTGCAACATTGCGTTGAACGCTCTGTTGTAGAACCGTGTTGAACATAACCTTGACCGCCGGAGGCGCGAGCGT
>CAJTSU010000126.1:0-4801 GCA_910579055.1 uncultured Mailhella sp.
TAATGCGGCATGGAGGGGGGCGAGGAGCGGAAGCAATGTCACGCGGAGCGGAGCCGAGGGAAGCGTAGCTTCACGAGGCGCAAGAGAGCCAGCCGTGGATACATGTTGCCTTTCGCCCGTGTGGAACACGGGCTGCCTTTGCGGCAACGGAAGTTGCCGCCCATGCCGGAGCAAAACACCGCAGCACGCCCAACGTCATCAACATGGAGCTGTAATAGAGCCTCATTGCATGGCAAGTCGGCGCAGCTCTTCCATGTTTTCAATGGTCAGGCGTTCTCTGGTCAGTTCACCGATGACGCCGCGCTGTTTCAGTTCCTGAATGGAGCGCAGCAGTGTGGCGCGGTGCATGCCGAACAGATTCGCCAGTTCGGTCTGGGAGATATTGGGCACGAGTTTCCATGCGCCCCCGCTGGCCTGCGACATGTTCAGGCAGAAGCGGCAGATTTTGGTCAGCGCGTCGGTATTGGCGTAAGAGAGGGATTTGTGCATGGCCAGCAGTTTGACGCCGAGCGAAGCCATGAGGTTGACGATAAGCCGGGGGTGAGCGCGCACGAATGCTTCGTCGTGCAGGAGCGAGCCGTCAAAGCGCCACAGCACCACATCGGTAAAGCAATAGAACTGGCAGCCCGCGTCGCGGAAATCGGTAATCTGACGTCCGAGAGAGTCGGCCACGTTGATCAGATTGCCCGGTTCCATGTAGAGCATATTCTGCACCTTGCCGTCCGCCGCGCCATGCAGGATAGTCAGGCGTCCCTTTTCCAGATAGTAGAAACTGCCTTCCGGCAGGGTGTTGAGCACAAGGTAATTGCCTCGCGCATGCTCTTCCCGCTGTGCCAGATGCAGCACTTCTTCCCAGCATTTGTTCATGACCGGCAGGGTAGAGGTATGGATGGACGAGGCGGGCACGTTCGGCATGGCAACTCCCCTCCGCCGCGTCCGGGCATCGGAATCGCAGGGATTGAAGAAGGTATGGTATACCCCGCGCTTCCGGCTTCGCAGGCCGATGGGCGGCGAAAACCCTCAACGCGTTTTGTTATCTCATGGGAAAGGCCGGGCCGTGCCGCTCTTTCAGCAGCGCGAGCAGGCGCTGTTCCTGCGCCCGCTTCGCCTCCGGGCCGACAGCTTCCGGGCGTAGCGCCCCGGTGGGGCAGGTAGCCGCGCAGGGCGGGACAATGCCGTCTTGCCGCAGCCCGATGCACAGGTCGCATTTTTCCATGACGCCGCTTTGCTCATGGAAACGGGGCACGACAAAGGGGCAGGCCTCCGCGCAGGCCTGACAGCCGAGGCAGGCTTCCTCGTTCACTGTTACCGTGCCGTCTTCGGCTTTGCTGATGGCGTTGCCGGGACATACGGCGAGGCAGGCCGGATCGACGCAGTGACGGCAGGACAGGGCAAGGTGGCGCGGGGAAGGGGCCTCTTGCGCATCCAGCCAGATCAGTGCCATCCGGCGGCGCGATCCTCCTCGCCAGGCGCGGCAGGCGTTCACGCAGCCGCAGCAGCCGCAGCAGCGATCGGGGTCGAACACAAGCGAATATTCCACGTCAATTCTCCCGTATTTTGCGGATGCTGACCAGCGTCTGACTGCCCATGGCCGAGATCAGCGGATCACTGATGGCCTTGTCGTCCGGAGAATAGAGCAGGTTGACGTTGGCGCCGCCGTCCAGCAGCGGTAGATCCGGCAGGTTCATTTCCGCGCAGCCCTGCCACCAGCCGTGCGCCATCATGACCGTATCTTTTCTGATGCCGGGCCACAGTTCGGCTCTGGCCCGGACAACGCCGTGCGGGGAGCGCAATTCCACTTCGTCCCCGTCCTCGATGCCGAGCGCTGCGGCGCTTTCCGGGTGGATATGCAGCATGGGGAAGGGCATGAGACGGCGCAGATCCGGCACGTTGCGCTGCCATCCGGCCGAAAAGCAGCGGGTGGTGTGGTAGTCGGACAGGATGAAAGGGCGGCTTTGCGCCAAATCGGGTGTTCCGGTCAAGCTTTCCGCAGGTTCGCGCCATTCGGGCAGGGGGGAGAAACCCGCCGCCTCGAACAGGGTGTTGTACAGGGCGACCTTGCCCTGTTCCAGCCAGGGGCCGCCGTCAAGGCGGGAGCTTTGGGCGGTGAAGGTTTCGGCGTAGCGTTCGTATTGCCGCTCGCACGCCGGAGCCCGGAGGCCGAGGGGCTGCGCGCGCAGATCCCGCATGGTCAGGCCCAGCGGCTCCAGCTGCCAGTTCATGCAGGCTTCCATATCGCCGTGCCAGAATTCTTCGCCGTAGCCCATGGCCACGCCCAAATCGAGAAAGATCTGCTGCATGGAGCGCCCCTGGCCCACGGGGTCCGCCGCCCGGCGACGGGCCATGAGCAGCGGGCCGCGTTCCAGAAAGGGGTGATCAATTTCATAGGGCGTGAGCGCGGGCAGGACAATGTCGGCCCAGGCCATGTCCGCCGTGCGGTGGGTATCGAACACGGCGTAGAAATCCACTTTTTCCAGCGCGCGGAGCACGCCGCGCGGGTCGCGCGTGCTGACCGAGGGTTGGGTGCCCGGCGCGATAATCGCGTGGATGACGGGCTTTTCTTCCAGCACATTCTGGAAAATCCGGTAATAGCAGGCCGAAGTGCCTTCCAGAAAGGGCTGGAAGGCGCGGGGAAATTCCGGCCCCACGATGTTATTGACCCAATCCCTGGTGTAGCGGCCCTTGATATGCACGGAACGCGGGGAAGGACGATCGAAGCGGGGTTTGCCGAGCAGATTGCAGCCGGGGCGGTCCAGATGCCCGGTGACGGCCATGAGCATGGCAATGGCGCGCAGGGCGTCACCGGCGGAAGGGGCGTGCTCCAGCCCGTTGCCGAAGTCAATGGCCGCCCTTGGCGTGGCGGCGTAGGTGCGGGCCATTTCCGCAATTTGCGCGGCAGGCACGCCGCAGACGCGCTCCGCCCATTCCGGCGTGAAACGCCGCACATGTTCCGCAAGGCGCTCGTAACCGTAGCACCATGTTTGCACAAAGTCCCGGTCAATGCGTTCCTCGCCGCAAACCACATGCAGCATGGCCAGGGCCAGCGCGGCGTCTGTGCCGGGGCGCACGGGAACCCAGTCCGTCGCATAGGCTCCGTCTGCCTCAAGCGAGGGCTTGATGGCGTAGATTCGCGCGTTGCGGGCGCGGGCGTCGGCCAGTGCGGAGGCTCCGCCCAGAGGCGGCCCGGAATAGACCGGCTGTTTGCCCCAGACCAGAATGACGTCGGCATTGCGGCAGTCTGGAACGGGCCGCGCGCCCACGGTATAGTGAAACGCAAAGGTCATCTGCATGGCGCAGATGCCGCTGTGCGCGTAGTTGGGGCTGCCGTGCGCGACGAGGAAGCGATACAGGTATTCGCTGTAGTCGCGCCGGGCGGGCGAGAGTATGGCCAGGGATTCCGGCCCGAATTTTTCTTTTTGCTCTTTCAGCGCGCGGGCGATGCGGTCAAGGGCTTCCTCCCAGCTTATGGGGGCAAATTTCCCCTCGCCGCGCCTGCCTGTGCGCCGCAGCGGCGCGGCAAGCCTGTCCGGTGAATACACCCACTGCGGCGCGGCATGGGCCTTGCAGCACAGACCGCCCCTGTTCTGCGGCGCTTCAGCCATGCCCGCCACGCGCAGCAGGCGGCCTTCTTTGGCAAAGGCATAAATGGCGCAGTTGCTGCGCGGGCCGCACATGCCGCACCATGTGGGCGTCACCGTGCAGCCTTCCCTTTCCGCAAGGCGGCGGGCGGCCTCCAGCGTCAGGGCTCCTGTGGGGAGAGGGGCATTTTCGGGAGTGTTCATCGAAAATTCCTTTTTACTTGTGTGACGCGGCCGTGCCCCGGGCCTCAGTCAGTTCCCCGCAAGGCCGGGCAGCCACAGGGACAGGATGGGGAAGGCCATCAGAATCGCAACGTGAATGACGTCCGCCGCCAGGAAGGGCATGACGCCCCGGAACACGGAAGACATGGGCACGTTGGCCACGCCCTTGATAACGAAAAGGTTGAGGCCCACGGGCGGAGTGATCAGGCCGATTTCCGTCACGCGCACCACCAGGATGCCGAACCAGATAGGATTGATATGATACGCTTCAATAAGCGGAAAGAAAATGGGTACGGTGAGCAGAACAATGGCCATTGAATCCATGAAGCAGCCGAGGATGATCATGACCAGCAGCACGCCGCACAGAACGAGCATGGGGCTTTCCACCACGCCCGCGATGACGCTGGAAAGTTCCGACGGGATGCGGCTGACCGTCAGAAAATACCCGAAGATCATGGCTCCCAGCACGATCATGAAACACATGCCGGATGTTTTGACGGAATCCTCCAGGCTGTCGCGCAGAAAGGCGAAACGGTTTTTGCAGCGCCCCAGCCCGATGAGCAGCGCGCCGAACGCGCCCACTCCCGCCGCCTCGTTGGGGGAGAAAACGCCCAGATACAGTCCGCCGATGACCACGGAAAAGAGCAGGACAATGCTCCATACCCGCGTGAGGGAACGGAGTTTGTCTTTCAGGGGGGCGCTTTGTCCGGCGGGGCCGTCGGCGGGTCTGCGCTTCACCCAGAAACGCACCACGGCCATGTACAGGGCAATCTGGATCAGGCCGGGGATAAAACCGGCCATGAACATGTCGCCGATGGATTGCCCGGTAATGATCCCGTACAGTACCATGACCGTGCTGGGCGGGATGAGAATGCCCAGCGTGCCCCCGGCGGCGATGCAGCCGGTAGCCAGGGTATTGGCATAGTTGAACTTGCGCATTTCCGGGAAGGCTACAACGCCCATGGTCACGGCACAGGCCACGGAAGACCCGCAAATGGCGG
>CAJTSU010000126.1:4821-7417 GCA_910579055.1 uncultured Mailhella sp.
CTACCGTGGCGATGGCCAGCCCTCCCCTGAGCCTGCCCAGCCAGGTGTTCACGCAGGCGAAAAGTTCATTGCTGATGCCGGATTTGAAGGCGAAATTGCCCATGAGCAGAAAGAGGCAGACCACGGCGTAGGTGGGGTTGGCAAAGGTTTCATAGGGGACGCCGCGCAGCAGGCCGAGCGCCGCATCTACGCCGGAAATGGCGGCAAAGCCTGCCGCTCCCACAGCCAGCATGGCCATGCCGATGGGCATGCGCAAAAAAATGGCGATAATCAGAACCAGAATGCCGATGCAGCCGATGGAAATGGGGCTCATTGCTTTTCTCCTCGCCACATGTTCATGGTCGCCGTGGGGATATACAGGGCGAAGCTCAGCAGGAACACGCAGGCAAGCGGCCACATGGGCAGATCAAGCGTGGCGCTGGTGAGGCCGGTTTCCCGCAGTTCACCGATAAGGTATACGCTTTGCCAGGTCAGCAGCACGGCGCAAATCAGCACGGCGGCGTTGGAGAACAGGAGCGCGGCGCGCTGCATGCGCGGAGAAAAGCGCTCGAAAAGAATGTCTACGCAGACATGGGCATTTTTACAGGCGCAGTAGAGGATGGCGATGGGCGCGAACATGCCCATGAGAATTTCCGAGAGTTCATACGAGGCGCTGATGGGGCTGTTGAAAAAATAGCGCAGCCCCACATCCGCCGCCGTGAGCAGCACCATGACCAGCAGCGCCAGACAGCCCAGGGTCAGCAGGAACATCATGGCGCGATCCATTATCTTGTTCAGCATAACGGCTCCTGTCTTTCTGAAGTTTGTGATTGACGGCACCGCAACCGCAACCGTAACCGCCGGAGGCACGCCGCGTTAGCGGCGTATGGAGCAAGGCCTCCGGCGGGAATACGGTTTTTACTTCGTCATGCAGTCAAGAACCGTTTGGGCGTCCTTCAGGCCCTTCCTGTTCATGTCTTCAAGCCACTGATTCCACAGGGGACGTCCGACAAGCTCACTCCAACGCGTTCTTTCCGCGTCGGAAAGTTCGATGACTTCCTTCAGGTGAGGGGTAATTTCCGGTTACAGGTTACGGGAATCATAGGAAAAGCGCTTGGCCAGCCACAGGGAGCCAGCCCGCCCGCTGTTGGCGTCGATGGCCTGTTGCGCTTCCTGCGGCAGTTTATTGTACGCGCGCTGATTCATGGCAATGCAGAAGGTTACCATGCCCAGCGGCACGTTGGTGGTGGCGTATTTGGCTTCGTCGTACAGGCGGAAGCCGGATACGGATTCCCAGTCGCAGATCAGGCCGTCAATGACGCTTTTTTGCAGGCTCATGTACACGTCGGGCATGCCCAGCACAACCGGAACCGCCCCCAACGCCTTGAGGCTGTTGACGTAAACTGAAGTGCAGCGGATTTTCATCCCTTTCAGATCCTCCAGGGAACGCACAGGTTTTTTGGTCAGCAGAAAGGCCGTGTCGGTGCTGTACAGGGCGATAAGCCTGTTTGCCGCAAAGGGTTTCATGGCCGCGGGCACGGTGTCCAGGATGTTCCAGACCCGCTCCGTGGCACCCATGGCGTCCTCATAGGCCAACCCGCCCAGCCCGATGACTTCCAGTAGCGGATTCATGCCGGGATACCGGCCCATGGGCAGCCAGGCCATGTCCGCGATGCCGTTGCGCACGGCCATCCAGGCCTGGTTGTCCTTGGTCAGGGTGTTGTTGGCGTAAAGCTCCATTTTGAGGGTTCCGTGGGAATCTTCCTCAACTTTTTGCAGCCAGGGGATCAGGCCGTTTACCGTACTCCAGGCGTTTTCCGCGTTGACGTGGGAAAACTTGAGCGTGACGGGTTCCGCCGCGAGGGCCGGTGCGGGCGCGGCAAGCAGGGCGCAAAGTCCGAGGGCCAGGAACGCCTTTTTCAAAAACATACGATTCTCCTTCAGTGGTTACGAAAGCCTTATTCAGAGAGGGGCTGATCCGGGTATGCGAAATCGTCCATGTAATAGCGGTAAGGCTTGACCGGGTAACGCTCCAGCGGCACAGGCGCGAGCGTGGCGCAAATTTCGCCGTCCCGCTTTTCAACATTGACCCAGGCGATCTGTTCCTGCCGTTTGGGATAGTCTTCGCGGAAGTGGCCGCAGCGCGATTCCTTGCGGGCCAGCGCGGATTTCAGGTATATTTCGGTCAGCAGGGTCATGGCTCTGGCCTCCGCCAGCTTGAGCAGATAGTGCGGAACGGAAGCCGTGAGCAGGGGCAGGATGTTGTCGCGCGCGTCCTCCAGCTCGGCCAGGGCGCGGCTGAGGCCCCGCCCGGTCTTGAGTATGCTCACGTCCACCGGGTTCACGATTTCCTGCATGCGCCGCACAACGTCCTTGGGCGCAACGCCGGGTTTGCCCAGCAGATTCAGGGTGTCGTTCAGCCCGCTCAGCGCCGCGTCCATGTCCATGTCGTCCGGGCAGACATCCGCCGCATGGGCCGCCGCTTCCTCTCCCGCGATGTAGCCGGTGGTGCTGGTGATGCAGGTATCCCAGCCGCCCATGTACACGCCCGTGTGCACGCTGAGCGCGCGGCCCGCCACATACAGGCCGGGTACGCCGGTACGGCCGCGGGTATCGG
>CAJTSU010000126.1:7427-10345 GCA_910579055.1 uncultured Mailhella sp.
AATCGTTGTTGAGCTGGGGCATCCACTGTGTTTTCATATTGAAGAAGTCGATGCCGAGCTTTTTCAGTTTCTGATCGTTGAGCAGCATCCAGCCGCCGGTGGGGGTCATGACCCGCACGCCTTCCGCGCTCATGGTGCTGGTGTCAAACCACACGGGCGCGCGGCCTTCGCGGGCTTCCAGGGCCATGCCCCGGATGTTGTAGTGCGGGTCAACCTTGGCTCCGCGTTTGGGCGAGTATTTTTTCATGAAATCTTCGCCGTCCCTGTTCAGAAAGCGCGCGCCATAGGGCAGCATGCCGGTCTGACCTTCCCAGGCGAACTGGACGGGCACGTTCCAGTGCTGGAGAAATTCCATGTTGCGCAGTCTGGCCCCGGCTTCCAGCGCCAGCATGGCTCCTTCCCCCGCGCAGGTGTTGGCAAGGTAGGACTGTTTCCAGCCGCCCGCATGCGTGCACAACACCACCGCTCCGGCCCGGAATACGCAGGGTACGCCGCTCCGGGCATGGAAGCCCACGGCTCCGCAGACCCTGCCGTCCTTTTTGATCAGTTCGGTGATTTCCACATTGGAAAGGCGCCGCGCCCCGTATTCGTTCATTTTGGCCTGGAGGGTATCCGTGGTGTGGATGCCGCCCTTGCCGTAAGGATGATAGAGGTAGTAGCGCATGAAGGAGAGGCCGCGCTGCGGGACGTGCAGAAGCGTGCCCTGTTCATCGCGGGCAAAGATATGCCCCCAGTTTTCCAGATCGCGGAAACGGTCATAGGAAGCTTCAAGAATGGTGGCAAGCTGCTCCTGATCGCACAGGCCGTCGTAGTAATAGACCAGTTCATCCAGCAGGTCTTTCACGTCGAATTCGGGCTGCATGACGATCATGTCTCCGCCCGATACCATGCCCAGGCCGCGCCAGTCGCGCGGGCCCTTATCCACAACGAGCACGCTCCGCCCCTGCTGGGCGGCGCGGATCGCGGCCCATGCTCCGGAAAAGCCCCCGCCGATGACCAGAACGTCGGCAGTGTGCACAATGGGTTTTACGGCCATGACTAGAATCCTCCCGTATTACTTTCGATGGTGTAGGGCAGGCGCTCCTTGAAGGGGTGCACCTCAATGGCCTCGCTCGGACAGCGCAGTTCACAGAAGAAGCAGGTCATGCAGTCGTCGCGGAAGGTCACGCGGGCCTTTGCGCCGCAGGTCATGCAGCGCATGCTTTCATTCAGCGCGTCAATGGTGTCGAGGCCGCGCCGAACTTCGGCAAAACCTTCCGCGGGCGTGCTGTTTCGCTCGTTGCGCGGCGCGCTCAGTACGCCTTCACCGGGCAGATTTTCCGCCACCCGGCGCGTTTCTTCCCGGTCGCTGTGCAGGTGCGCGCCCTGCATGAGGCGGTCGATGGAGATGGCCGCCTCCCGCCCGCAATGGCCTGAATGACCGAGGCCGGGCCGGTGACGGCATCGCCCGCCGCGAACACGTTCCACAGAGAGGTGCCGAAGGTGACGGGATCGACTTTGAGCCGTGCGGGAGAAGCTTTTTCCAGCTCCGGGAAGAAGGAAAGGTCGCTGGCCTGGCCAATGGCAAAAATAACAGCGTCGGCCTCTGCATGACCTGTCCGCGTTTCGTCGAACCGGGGGCGGAAGGCATGGTTTTCATCCCATACGGAGAGACAGCGCCTGGTGTTGATGCCGCGGACCCTGCCGTCTTTTTCGCAGACTTCCGCCACGCCTTGGCCGGTGTTGATGATCACGCCTTCCGCGCGGGCGTCCGCGATATTGTGCGGAAAGGCGGGCATGGAAGCTTCATCTTCCAGACAGAAGAGTTCCACCCGCCCCGCGCCCAGACGTTTGGCGCTGATCGCCGCATCCATGGCCACGTCGCCGCCGCCAACGACGACGACATTGCCGCCGGCGGGAAAGTCGGGCAGGGCAGAGGCGATATCCCTGTGGGTCCGCGCGGCGCGCAGAAATTCCACGCCGTGAAAGACACCGCGCAGATTTTCGCCCGGCACGTTCGCCCGGCGGCTGAGCGTGGTTCCGGGAGCGACGCAGACAGCGCGGAAGCCGCGTTCTTTCAGCTCTTCAAGGCTGATGTCGCCGCCCGCGCCTATGCGGACGTTGCACATGAACCTGACGCCGAGAGCTTTGAGTTTGTTTATCTGCGCTTCAATCACGGAGCCGGGCAGGCGGTAGGCCGGGATGCCCCAGCGCAGCATGCCGCCGGGTTCGGGCAGGGCCTCAAAAACAGTGACGGGGTACCCCGCCCGGGCCAGAAACCAGGCGCAGGACAGGCCGGCGGGGCCGGAACCGGCCACGGCGATGTGGGCAAGATGCCGGACGGCGGGCCGCAACGGCGCGTCGTGCAGGTCATAATCGCCCAGAAACTGTTCCAGCGCGTTGATGTTCACCGCGCCGTCCACTTTGGAACGGCTGCATTCGTTTTCGCAGGCATGCGGGCAGACGCGCCCGGTAATGGCCGGGAAGGGATTCTTTTCCTTCAGTTTTTGCGCCGCTTCCGCGATGTTGCCCTGCTGCATGAGCGCGTTCCAGGCGCGGATGTCGGTTCCGGCAGGGCAGGTGGCCATGCAGGGGGAAAGGGTATCCTGGTTCGTGTCGATGCGGAACACGTCCAGCCCGCAGGTTTTATAACAGGTGCCGCAGCCTGTGCATTTGGCCGCGTCGATGGTGTTGATCACGATGTCCTCCCGAAAAGTCGTTACAGGGACGCGGTTTTTTCTGCCGGCCGGACAGATAAGCCGCGCGTTGCCTTTTCTGAGGACATAATCGCCTTTTGGCGAAAAGCGGCATGTCGCGGTTGCGACATGAGAGAAGAGTTTTTGGGCGGCTCCTTAGAGCGTTTTGTGATTGAAACTATCTGCCAGCCAGACCCCATGTTCTGACCCGCAGGTTTCACGCCTGAAGCCGGAGCTTGCTCT
>CAJTSU010000127.1 GCA_910579055.1 uncultured Mailhella sp.
TTGCCTTCAGCCTTCACGCGGCATGTGATGCCTGTGAACCCGATTGGCAAAAAGCGACTGAAAAATGCTCATCCAGACAAAGTGAGAATTGCTGTTGGGCCTCCGGCGGTCATTGACAGCATCCCGAAGTTCTTCTATATTGAACAGATACATGTCGTGTGTTTGACACCTGAAGAAAAACCCCGCATTCGCGGAAACGCCGTCAACCGTCTGTTTTGCAAAAAAACTTTCGGGAAAACGGCATGGGAATCAGCCGCCGGACAGCATGAAACGCTGTGTTTCAGTCTTGTTTTGCGGGGAGGGCGTCGGTTAAAACATGTGTCGCGTGTTCCCGGGCGCTTAGCTCAGCTGGCAGAGCGTCGCCTTTACACGGCGAATGCCGGGGGTTCGAGCCCCTCAGCGCCCACCATACAGCATCAAAGGGGTTATGGAGGTCATCCATAACCCCTTTATATTTCCACCCGAACCAACAGAAAAAACACGGTTCGCTCGCCCGTCCCAACGGGGATACCATTAATTTTTTACGCAAAGAAGCTCCATGACCGCATCATTTGAAGACCTCGGCCTGTCCCCCGACCTCCTGAAATCCATTGAAGACATGGGGTTTGAAGAACCCTCCCCGATTCAGGTTCTGGCCGTTCCCCCGTTGCTGGCGGGTAAGGACGTAATGGGGCAGGCGCAGACCGGAACCGGCAAAACCGCCGCGTTCGGCCTGCCCATTCTGGAAAAAGCCGTGCCCGGCAAGGGCATCCAGGCCATCGTGCTGTGCCCCACGCGTGAACTGGCCATTCAGGTTGCCGAAGAAATGGGAAAGCTGGCCGCGCACAAGCGGCATCTGACCATTCTGCCCATCTACGGCGGCCAGCCCATTGAGCGGCAGTTCCGGGCGTTGTCCAAGGGCGCTCAGGTTGTCGTCGGCACGCCGGGGCGAATCATCGACCACTTGCAGCGCGGCACCCTGCGCCTTGCTGACGTTTCCATCGCCGTGCTAGACGAAGCCGACGAAATGCTGGACATGGGCTTTCGCGATGATATTGAGGCTATTCTGGAACAGACTCCGGAAAACTGCCAGCGGGTCATGTTCTCCGCAACCATGCGCGCGCCCATTCTGGAATTGGGCAAGCGTTTTCTGCATAACCCGGAAATGCTGACCATCACCCACAAGATGCTCACCGTTCCCGCCATTGAGCAGATCTATTACGAAGTGCGGCCCCACCAGAAAATGGATGCGCTGTGCCGGGTACTGGATTCACAGGGTTTTCGCAAGGCTCTGGTCTTCTGCTCCACCAAGCGCAGTGTGGATGAAGTGACCGCACACCTGCAAGGGCGCGGCTACCAGTCAGACGGCCTGCACGGCAATTTGGCCCAGCCCCAGCGGGATCGGGTCATGAACCGCTTCCGGGCCGGGGGCATTGAAATTCTGGTCGCCACGGACGTGGCCGCGCGCGGTATTGACGTAGACGACGTGGACGCGGTTATCAACTACGACATTCCCCACGACGTGGAAAGCTATGTGCATCGTATCGGGCGCACCGGGCGGGCGGGGCGCGAAGGCAGAGCCTTCACCTTCGTCACCATGCGCGAGAATTACAAACTGCGCGACATTATCCGCTATACCAAGGCCCATATCGCCCAGGGCACCCTGCCCACCCTGCGTGATGTCGCCAATATTCGTACCTCCAGGCTTCTGGAGGAAGTGCGCCAAACGCTGGAAGAAGGCACACTGGAGCGCTGGCTGACCCTGGTGGAAGAATTTCTGACCGAGCAGTTCCCGGATGGCGGCGCCACCAGCCGGGACATGGCCGCCGCCATGCTCAAATTGCTGATGCTGCGGGATTTTGGCGCGCAGGACAGCACGGAGATGAAAGACGACTGGGCGGAGCAGACGGAAAGACCGCTCCGGCGGCAGAAAGATGCCGACAGGCCGCGAAAACGCGAAGGCGGTTCAAGGGAGCGAACGCAGCGCCCGGACATGCCCATGACCGGAATCAGGCTGAACGTGGGCCATGCGCATGGCGTCACGCCCCGCGAAATCGTCGGAGCCATAGCCGGAGAATGCGGCATCCCCGGACGCTGTATCGGTGCCATTAATATCCGGAATGACTCCTGCGTGGTGGATATTGTCGAAAATCTGGCTGACAGCGTGCTGGCTGTACTCAATACCAGGGTGTTCATCAGCGGAACCCGGGTGGAGGCAAAAAAGAACGATGGCACGGCAGGCTCATCTTCCCGCAGACCCTTTGCCCCCGCAGGGCGCCGCCAGCACAGCGGGAAGTTCGGCAAAAAACCGCGCGGCGCGACCACCGGGCGGAAGCTGTACAGAGAACCGGGGCGCAGGCAGGAATCTTCCGCATGGCATGAGGACAGCTCTCTGAGAGAGAAACGCGGTACACTTCCTTCCGAGAGTTGACAACCCCGGATTTTGGAGTCGTGCTCGAAAAGGAAAGGGGGAACGCCATGAAGATTAATTCCATGGATATAAAAAACTATCGAAATTTTAGTGCTCTGCACGTTGATTTTGATCCGCGGCTGACCGTCTTTGTTGGTGCAAACGGTTCAGGGAAGACAACAATTCTTGATGCTCTGGCAATATTTTTAGAAATGATTGCAGATTCTTATTTGAGATATCCCGATAGTGTAATCTCTTTAAAAAATGTCAGAATACAAAGAGACAAGATAGATGAAATAATGCTTGATTCTCAAATTTCATATAAATTTTATTATAAGAACAACGATAACAATTTTCTTAATTATACCGTTTACCATCATCAACTACGTATCCAAGAACTTGATAATATAAATACAATTAATAATATTATAAAGAATAACATAAAACCAGTTGTCGTCAACTATGGCTCAAAACGTATAGTTAACAATTATCAGCGTGAATCCAGTGCCCATTCAGAATATGAATACGCTTTTAAAAATGCTTTTAACGCGGGAATAGATTTTTCTTCAACTCTGACATGGTTTATTGAAAAATCCGCAGAGGAGGCCATGCAAGGCAGGAAAAAGCGCGATCTTGATTATACCATCCCTGAGCTGGATGCGGCCCGTAAGGCGGTAAGCAAGGCCCTGGGCGATTATAATGAGCCCTATGCTGATGGAACACCTCCTCAACTGTTCATCACGCATACCGCAACACCGGACATACCGCTCAACATCCAGCAGTTGAGTGACGGCTATCGCACTATGCTGGCATTGGTGATGGATCTGGCACGGCGCATGGCCCTGGCGGCGCAGAAATATAAAAATGAAATCAAGAATGCACTGGACTATCCCGCCATTGTTCTTATTGACGAGGTGGAGTTGCATTTGCATCCGGCATGGCAGCAACGGGTATTGCCATCATTATTAGAGATATTCCCCAATACCCAATTCATTGTCACCACGCACAGTCCGCAAATCATATCCTCAATAGAGCCGAAGCATCTTCGCATCCTTTCCCAAAACCGCGTCAGCCTGCCTTCCTCTTCCACGTATGGCGCGGAAAGCCAGAGAGTCCTTGAAGAAGTATTCGGCGTTACTGCCAGATACTCCGAAAACGAGGCCAAAAAGACTTTGGATGCATATTTTGAATTAATACATAAAGGCGAATATGAGAGCGAGCAAGCCAAAGAATATCGCAGTAAGCTGGACGAATGGTTAAACGGCGACCCGGCCCTTGATTCCGCGGATATGCTGATCAGGCGCGCCCAACGTATCCGGGAGCGGGGGACAGGCAATGTGGAAGCTTAACCGGCCTGTATTGCTTCCGGAATGGCGCGAGGCCGTGAGCCGGTTCCTTGCTGAATATCCCCCTGACACGCACATACGGACGGAAACAGAACGCTGGGAGTTGTTCAAGAATGAACAGCAAGAGGCATATAAAGCCATCCGTACCGCCCTGGAACAAAATCAGCAAGGTTTATGCGCATTTTGTGAAACAGCATTAAGTGATACAAACAGGCAAATTGAGCATTTCATCCCCAAGATGCTTACTTCTCCACTTGAGGAAATTTATAAGAGATATGATAACCAGCCTCATACTGAATTAGATGATTTTAAGAATGCCGAATTATCGCCCGCTGAGGGGAGATTGCCGATTTTTGTTACACTTCGGAGATTATTTTTTGCAGAATACAGGTGAGGGCGTTACCTCACCCGCAAGCCTTCCTGACCCCGCCATTCCCCGCCGCGCTGTCCTCCGTTCCTGCCCGGTCTGCCAGCCTGAATCTTTCCTGCGCATTTCCGCATGATTCTGTTCCGGCAGGCGATTTTGACACTCCCCTTAGAATTGCTTAATTTAAACACTAAGTAAGGAGCCGTCATGACTACCATTACCTTTGACTCACTGGGATACGCCAAGAAGCTGGAAGAAGCCGGCTTCACTCGCCAACAGGCTGAAATTCAGGCCATAGCGCTGCGGGAACAGCTGGACGCGCAGAACAACGCTTTCCAAAAACTCATAGAAACCTATGATGAATCTTCACGAAAAGAATTGGCTATGAAAGGAGACGTGCAGGATGTACGCCTCGAAATTGAAAAAGTCCGGGCAGAAATTCAACAGGTTAAATACGACCTCCTCAAATGGCAGATAGCCGGGTGGGTAGCTCTTGCGGCCATCATGGCCAAAGGTTTTGGCTGGCTTGGCTTTTAGCCCATTTCAAGATCGAAATGCTCTAGGTGTAATGTTTCAATAGGTTGGTAAATTTTTATTGCTGGATTAAAAAGGGGGATTTTGCTATGCGAATATAGCTTGATTGTATGACGCTTTTCCTATGCAATTTTTGGGCATGGTATGGATACTATGGGGACTGATACCAGGTTTTTCACCAATGAAGACAACAACTCCCTGCTGGAACGTTTTAAAAGCACGCTTGCAACAACGCGCTTTTTTGATGTTTTGGCGGGGTATTTCAGGAGCAGCGGTTTTGGATTATTGTCTGATGCCCTGGGCAATGTTGAAAAAATGCGCATCCTGGTCGGTCTTGAAACTGAAAAATCAGTGGTGGACGCGGTTCAGGTGGCTGGCGGGCTTTTGCCTGAAATCCGGGCCTCCCACGCGGAAATTCATGGACAGTATTCCAAAAGCGTTCAGGATGAATTTGAGAATGCCCCAGAAAACCAGCAAACGGAAGATTCAATATCACAATTTATAAATTTTATCCAGGCTGGCAAAATAGAAATCAGAGGTCATCCCGCGCGCGATATTCATGCAAAAGTCTATATTTCCCGTTATTGGGATGACAGGGATTTCGGCAATGTTGTTACCGGATCAAGCAATTTTACCAATGCCGGTCTTACTGCGCAAAGAGAATTTAATGTGCAGCTGAAAGACGAGGGCGATGTCAAATTCGCCCTTGAACGCTTTGAAAAGCTGTGGAATGAATCCGTTGAACTGACGGAGGAATTCATTGACACGGTCACCAGAAAAACATGGCTCAATAATTCCATAACACCTTATGAGCTTTATCTTAAATTTTTATACGAGTATTTTAAAGAAGATATCAACATAACCGATGGCATTTCCGCAATGTTGCCGGATGATTTTCAAAATCTGGAATATCAACGCCAGGCCGTAATTGCCGCGAGAAAAATACTTGATGCGCATAACGGCGTTTTTCTGGCCGATGTGGTTGGGCTTGGCAAGACTTTCATCGCGTCAATGCTTCTGCAAAGCTTGCCGGGGCACAAGCTGATAATTTGCCCGCCTGTTTTGAAACCCTATTGGGAAGAAGCGTTGAGGACGTTTTATGTCCACCCGTTTCGAGTTGTCTCAAGCGGCAAGATCGCTGAAATGACAGATTTTGCAAAGTATTCCTACGTCGTAGTCGATGAATCCCACAGGTTTCGCAATGAGAAAACCCAGTCATATGAAATCCTCAAAAAAATTTGTCTTGGCAAAAAAGTAATACTTTTATCCGCAACCCCCCTGAATAACAGGCTTGATGATTTGCTGGCGCAAATCAAATTGTTTCAGAAAGGCAAGGCCAGCACTATTCCCGGCGTTTCCAATCTGGAAGCTTTTTTCCGCCAGCAGGCCAAAGCGTTGAAGGAACTGAAGCCGAATGACGAAGGTGACCGGATTCAGGCTGAGCGCATAGCCTCCCTTGTTCGCGACAAAGTTTTGAAACATGTGATGATTCGCCGTACAAGAAAGGAAGTTAGCAAATACTTTACAGAAGATATAATCAAAAACGGCCTAAAATTTCCTGATGTGGAAACGCCTACTCCATTAATATATGAGTTTGACGATGCCCTGGAGGAGGCATTTAATCAGACTATACTCTTACTTAAAGAGCTTACCTACGCACGCTACACCCCTCTGCTTTATCTGACGGCTGGCGCCAGCCAGATTGAGACACTGAGCCAAAAGAATATCCGGGGTTTTATCAAAAGCCTTCTGGTTAAAAGGCTGGAAAGTAGCTTTTACGCATTTGGCCTGACTGTTAAGCGAATAATTTATTCATACGAAGCCTTTATAGATGCTTTTGAGCATGGCAAGGTCTATGTCGGCAAACAGGTTGACCTAGGGGACATTGTTGACAGCGATGACCTGGAGGAAATGGAGCAAAAGCTCACTCTAAAAGGCGTTGAAGTTTACAAGTCCGAAGATTTTGACGAGCAGTTTTTGTCTGACCTGCAAAAAGATCTTGTCGCTTTTCAGGCAATAGCCTCCATCTGGTCAAAAATTGCGGCGGATCCCAAATATGATGCCTTTTTAGAACATATCGTTTCAAATGAAACATTGAAGGATGAGCGAATCCTGATTTTCACTGAATCGCGAGAAACTGGCGAATATATATATTCCCGCCTGCAAAAGAAACTGCCGGGCATGGCCATGATGTTTTCCAGCAAAAACGCGCTGCTTAATGGCCAGACAATATCCTCCCGCGATGCCAGAAATATCATAAGACGCAATTTTGATCCGACACATGATGACCCGGGCGAAGATTTCCGCATTTTGATTACTACCGATGTGCTTGCTGAAGGCATGAATTTGCACAGGGCCGGTCGAATCATAAATTACGACTTGCCCTGGAATCCAACCCGCGTCATGCAGAGGCTTGGTCGTATCAATCGTGTCGGCACAGCCCATAATAAATTGTATATATTCAATTTTTTTCCAACCGCCCAGGCGGATTCCCATCTTGGCCTTCAAGATAACATCACCAAAAAAATCACTGCCTTCAATTCTGTTCTGGGCAATGATAATAAAATCCTTTTTGAAGAGGAAAACCCGGATCCGCACGGTCTTTTCCGCAAGCTCGTTTCCATTGGCGAGGAAGAAGACGAGGATTCAGAGCTAGAGTATTTGCGGGAAATCCGCGAAATACGGGATAATGATCCCACACTTTTTGAAAAAATCAAACGACTTCCGTTAAAAGCCCGTTCCTCTTATGCCAATCCCGCATTTGCGGATGAACTTCTGATCTTTTTCAGGGAAGGCTTTCTTAAAAAGTTTGTCGCTTACGGCACCGAGATTCGTGAACTTACGTTCCTTGAAGCAGCCCCATTGATGCGCGCCGCCCCAGATGCGAAAAGGGCCAGACTGCCTTTGGACTATTATTCGCGGCTGCAATCCGCCAGAACATATCTTGAGGGTGAAGTGGAAGCGGAAAGGGTCTCGCCACGCCCCAATACCCAGAATAAACGCCTGTTGGAAACCATTTCCTATCTTCAGAGCCTTAAGGAGTTGACGGATGAAGAACAAGATTACCTTGTATTGCTCTATACATCTGTCTCACAATCCGCTCTGGCCAAAAAAAGCATTAAACGCCTGTCCGACATATGCAAGCGTTCCCATCCTGGCCCGTTGGCGCTTTTCAATACCCTGCGCGAAGCCATGCCGCCCAGGGACCTGAGAGGGCTGCAAGCCGAAGAGGAAGCTGCCCCAAAAGTGGCGCGCAACCCCAAACAGATTGTCCTTTGCCAGTACCTCGCCCCAGTACAGGGAGAATGAGCATGACAGCTGAAATTAGCTCCGAAGAAGCCAGACGGCTTGCGTCGCAATGTCTGGGAAATTCCTATGATGAAAGTATTTTTCGGCAATTTGCCGCAAATCTGCTTCCCGATGCGGAACGGTTGTCGGATGGGCATATCACCGGGAAATATATTCCAGAGTCTTTTCAAGACTATGTGGTTTCATATAGGCGACTTGCTAAAATGCCCGATGCTGGAAAAGAAAAACTTGATGTTCTCGCCGTTAAGCTGAAAAATTCCAGTCAGCTGATGAATGCCCGTTCCATGCAGCGTCAGTTTATAGCCAGATATTTAAATGGCGGTCGTGACAAGTTCAAAGACGCTGCCCTGGTCGCGTTCCACAGCGATGATTCCCCTGATTGGCGCTTCTCTTTTGTTTATAAAGACCGCGTGTTCATTGATGGCAAAGTGGAGTCTGTGCTGTCCGAACCCAAACGGGCTTCCTTTATGGTGGGGCCGCATGAATTGACCCACACCGCAGAACGGCAATTTGTCGATCTGTTGCAAGCGCAGGACAAGTCAACCATAAGCCGCATACGGGAGGCTTTTGGCGTTGAACGTGTAACACGGGAATTTTTTAATGAATATCGTCAGCTTTTTCTTGAACTGCGGGACATTATTCAGCAAAACATCGACGATGACGTCAAAGTTTGCAAAGAGTTTGAATCAAGGGACATAAGCGCGCAGGTTTATGCGAAAAGAATGCTGGGGCAAATTGTATTTCTTTATTTTTTGCAAAAAAAGGGCTGGCTTGGCGTTGGGCAAAAGCAAAAATGGAGTACAGGCTCGCATGCATTTTTAAAAGAACTGTTCACGGCCAATCAGAAAAAGGATTTTTTCAACGATTTTCTCAATCCGCTTTTTTATGATGCCCTTGCAACGGACAGAACTTCCAACGACCATTTTTTTGCTTTGCTTGGCTGTAGAATCCCATTTTTAAACGGCGGCTTGTTCGAACCCTTGCGCGGCTATGACTGGCGGGCATTGCGCTTGAATGTACCGAATAGCTTTTTTGAACGTCTTTTTGAAGTTTTCGATCGCTTCAATTTTACCGTCCGCGAAGACGAGCCGCTGGAAAGCGAAGTCGCAGTTGATCCTGAAATGCTTGGAAAGGTTTTTGAAGGACTTCTGGATGTTGAGGAAAGGCGGGAAAAAGGCACCTTCTACACCCCGCGCCATATCGTCCATTATATGTGTCGTGAAAGCCTGGCTCAATATCTTGATCGAGCCTTGAATCTGGAACGCGTGCCGATTGCGGATATTCAGGCTTTTGTGCGGCAAGACGAAGCGTTCGAGGAGAATGGAGGCAAGACGAAAAACAGGAACAAGGCGGCTGGATATTCAGCCGAGCTTTCCGCTGAATTGCCGGAATCAATAAAAGCCCATACCAAGAGCATCGACGATGCTCTGGCGGATGTGAAAATATGCGACCCCGCCATTGGCTCCGGCGCTTTTGCTGTGGGTATGATGCATGAAATTGTGCGGGCGCGTATGGGATTGCGAATTGCCTGTCCAAATGCAGGGCTGAAAAGCTCTACAGCCTATGAACTTAAACGCAATACCATAGCCAACAGTCTTTATGGGGTAGATTTGGATCCTTCGGCTGTGGATGTAGCCAAACTGCGCCTTTGGCTCTCTCTTGTTGTGGATGAGAACGATTATGATCAAATAAAGCCTTTGCCAAACCTTGATTATAAAATTATGGCCGGCAATTCGCTGGACGCAGCCAGAAGCGTGAAGAACAAGGGCAATTTGCTTTATCATGACGCTTGTTCTCAAATGGAAAAACTGCAGAAGGAATTTTACGACCTGACAGACCACGCCCAGAAGAATAAAAAACGGGAAGCCATTGCCGTTCAAAGGGAAAAATGCGGGAATATAGGCGCTTTTGACTGGTACATAGATTTCTTCAATGTGGCCGGTAATTTCGACATCGTGATTGGCAATCCACCATATATCCAGATTCAGAGCATGGATGACGCCACAAAAGCGCTTAAGCCCCAATACAAGTCTTTTGAAAGAACAGGCGATATTTATTGCCTTTTTTATGAGCTTGGCGTTACCTTGCTGAAACGTCATGGCATTCTGACCTTCATAACTTCCAACAAATGGATGCGGGCAGCATACGGAAAATCTCTGCGCAATTTTTTTCTTGAATATACCAAACCCATTAAAGTTATAGATTTTGCTGGCAACAAGGTTTTTGATTCGGCAACGGTCGATGTCAATATTATGATCCTTGAAAAGGAAAAATCTGGAGAAGACATCAGCGCCTGCACAATCAAGGAAAATTGCTCAAACAATATGAGCGATTATGTTGAGCATAACAGCGTATTCACCCGATTTGAGGTTGGACAGTC
>CAJTSU010000128.1 GCA_910579055.1 uncultured Mailhella sp.
ATGAGCCTCGCTCCGCTCGACTCCGAGAGCATTTCAATGACAAAATGCTCTAAATCTCCGCGTCCAGTTCCCGATAGGAGCGGACATGAACGAAGGCCGCGCCTTCTTCATCGTCCGGCGCGGGGCGTTGGACAGTGCAGACTATTTCCAGAGGGGAACCCACCATATCGTCCAGATCTATGCCCGCACCGCGAGGGAGGATGGCGAACAGCGAACCTGCGTCGCTCTGTTCGAGCGCGACCTTGCACTGGGGGTCGGACGGAGCAGAGGAAAAGGGGACCAGTGTGCCGCGGATCGTAAGAGAAGCAGCGGAAAGGCTCATGAAGGCAACCTCATTCCCGGCAATCCGGCCGGGACAAAAGGGAAACGATACTAGGCCCGGAACGGGCGGTCTACAGCGGTTTGTGCGGCAAAGGCCGCGCCTTGTCAAGATGCGCTGTCATTTTTGTGCGGAGTGGTTGCGGATTTGACCGGGAATATGGTTTGAGCGTATGAAAACCCGCCGGCTTTCGTGCCTGGGGCGGGCTATGCTTGCCATCTCCCCGCCCTGCTGCTGTTTTCCGGATATCATCTCTATCATCCGTCGCAGACGGCCCGCCTGACGTTCATTGAGGTTTGAGCGTGGTATCTGTGGGGGCGCGGCGGGAAGGTGGTTGAAAAGTATGAATAATCTTCCCATCGGGCTTTTTGATTCCGGCGTGGGGGGGCTGACGGTGCTCCGCGCCATGCGGGTATCCATGCCGAAGGAATCTTTCCTCTATCTTGGGGATACAGCCCGTTTGCCTTATGGAACCAAAAGCCGCGAGACGATTGCCCGTTATTCTCTTCAGGTGACAGCCAGACTGATCGAACGAAAAATCAAGCTGCTGGTGGTGGCCTGCAATACGGCCACGGCGGCTGCACTTCCGGATCTGCGGCGCGCATATCCGGATATTCCGGTCATTGGAGTTGTCGAACCGGGGGCGCAGGCTGCGTGCGCAGCGTCGCGCAGTGGCCGCATCGCCGTGATCGCCACAGAGTCCACGATTCGCGGCAAGGCATATGATGACGCCATTTTGCGCCTTCGCCCCGATGCCCGGGTGGTTGGGGTACCCTGCCCTCTGTTCGTGCCCCTGGCCGAAGACGGGCTGGTGGAAGGGCCGCTGGCCGAAGGCATTGCTGCCCGCTACCTGGACAGAATCTTTCGCGTCCCGCGCGAGCGCGGGGAGGAAGTGCCGGATTGCCTGGTGCTTGCCTGCACTCATTTTCCGCTTCTGGCAAATGCCATTGCGCATGTGGCCGGGCCTGGCGTCACATTGGTGGACTCGGCGGCCACTACAGCGCAGGCGGTGAAGAGAACGCTGAAAAGCGCCGGATTGTGTTCCTCCGAAAAAAAGGGGGAATCCTTTTTCCTTACCACGGACGACGCGGAACGCTTCGCCCGGATGGGTGAATGTTTTCTCGGCTTTCCCGTGCCGGAATCCCGCGTGGAACTGGTGGATCTCTGATGCTTCTTTCTTTTTTTGTTCCGGCTCTGCTTCCGGTATTGGTGCGGTGAACCGCCATGCCCAGACTTAAACTGACCATCGCCTATGTGGGCACTCACTATTGTGGCTGGCAGGTGCAGGCCTGGAAAGACAGACCCCATCCTCCCACAGTGCAGGGGGAAATGGAGCGCGCTCTGACTGATGTCGTGGGCAGGCCTGTACACGTGCAGGGCGCGGGACGTACGGATTCCGGCGTTCACGCCGACGCTCAGGTGGCCCATTGCGACGTGCCCGAAGAAAAAACGCGACTGGACTGGGTGCAGGCGCTCAATACCCGTCTGCCGCACGATATCCGGGTGACGGATTTTGCCTATGTGCCGGATACCTTCAACGCCTGTTTCAGTGTGGTGCGCAAGGCGTACACGTATTCGCTGTGGCTCAACCGCCGTTATATTCCCCCGCGTCTGTATCCTTTTGTATGGGGCTGCGGCCCTCTGGATCTCGCCCGGCTGGATGCTGTCATCCCTTACCTGGAGGGGGAACACGACTTCGCCAGTATGCAGAATCGCGGTACGGACATCAAAACCACCGTGCGCACGGTCCATTCCATCACCCGTTCGGCCTCGCCTCTGCCGGGACAGGAAGACTTGGTTCTGCTGCGCTTTGAGTCCAACGGCTTTTTAAAACAGATGGTTCGCAATATGGTGGGGCTTATGGTGGCCTGCGGGCGGGGCAAGTTTGAGCCAGAGGCTGTTCCAGCGCTGCTTGAGGCGAGGGATCGTCGTCTCGCCCCGGTAACAGCTCCTCCGCAGGGCCTGACCATGACCCGGATCTGGTATGAGTGAGCATCTGCTTTTTCTTCCTCACGCACTTCATCCGGCTGAAGGAGAATCATGTGCCTTGCCGATTACAGCAAGCCGGGATAACATATTATCCCCGGTTCGACGGCAGGGCCTGTGGTGTTTTGCCGCCGCGTCGCGGCCAAGTGGCAAGGTTTAGTGTCCTGTCATGCTTTTTGCAACGGTAAAGGCGTGAAGATCGCAAAGCAAAAACCGCTTTTTTTGCTTTGTCCACGCCGCCTACGGCGGCGCGCCCCCTTTCAGGGGGGGGCGAGCGGTGTCGCTTGATGCGACACTGGAGCCATATGTTTGAGGAGAGCCGATATGCACCACCTCTTTTCTTCCTCCGCAGGATTCCGCACTCTCACTGTCCGCCTGCGTGTCCTGCCGCTCATTCTGCTGTGCTGTTTTGCGCTGGCGGGGTGTTCCGATCTTTTCAAAATCAACTTGAGCGGATCTTCCGGAACGACATCGACGTATAGCCCGGAAGAAGAGGCCATGATCAACACCTGGCTGCAAAGCCTTACGGGCCTGACTTCCATCCAGCAGGGCCAGAAGGCCGCCGCCGTCTGGCGCGATGCCTCGGCCAACCGGGTGCTGCGCGAGCGGGCCTCTTATCTGGTTGCAGCCAGGCCCGGCAAATACGCGGAACAGGCGCGCCAGGAACTCGCCCGTGTGTATGCCGGAGCGGATATCCACAGACGGACGGCCATGGAGCATGTCTATCTGGCGGATCTGCGCACGGCGGACAACCAGACCCTGAGTGCGGCGGGCAAGGCTGTCCCGCGCATGCAGGAAGCGTCTTTCCCCTGGTCGCTGCTGCTGTGGGAAGCGGCGCAGCGCAGTCTTTTGGCCGACAACGCCGCTGTACTGACCAAACTGTCCGCGCCCGGAGTCTTCGCTGACCCCGGCGCGCTGGGTATCGGCGCAGCTCCGGTGCTGACGCGGCCCGGCGCGGGAAAAGTGGCCCTGCTGTTGCCTCTCAGCGGCACGGCGTCCTCTCTCGGCAAGCAGGTTCAGGCTGGGGCGCAAGCTGCCGCACAGCAGCTTGAGACTGCGGGAACCAAAATGGATCTTGTGGTCATAGATACCAACCAGCCGGACTGGCTGGCCCGATATGCCGCCCTGCCTGCGGATTGCATCACGATAGGCGGGCCTCTGCTTTCAGCTCCGTATTCCGCACTTAAGACGCAGGGCTTTGGCGGACGCGCAGTTTTTGCTTTTCTGTCCCAATTACCTGATCCTTCCGACGAAGGCCGGATCGCATGGCGTTTTTTTACCAGCAACGAAGATCAGATCGGCGCGGTGCTGGGCTTTGCAGCCAATGATCTGGGCATTCACTCCTTCGGCGTGTTTGCACCCGACGACAGCTACGGGCGGCGCATGAGTGCGCTGTTCAGCACCGCCGCCGAACGGCAGGGCTTTTCCGTTCGCTCTTCCTCCTACCCGCTGGGAGACGTCAAGTCGTGGACCAAGCTCACCGGTCAATTCGTGCAGGCGGTCAACGTCGCGCGCGGGGCCATACCCCGGGCCAAGGCCGGATTCGGCGCGGTTTTCCTGCCGGACAGCTGGAGCAACATGGATATGCTCATTTCCATGCTGCGTTATCACGGCGCGTATAACAGGGTTATGCTCGGCACCGTGCTCTGGGAGCAGGGGCTGAAAAGCGGGCATGCTCTGGATGCCGAAACCTTCGGCCTTTCCGTATTCCCCGGGGTATGGAATGACATGTCTGACAGCCCTGCGGCCGCGGCATTCAAGCGCGCTATGAACGGCCGCAACGTGCAGCCGGGCGACTGGTCCGTGCTCGGTTATGATTTTGTGCGTTTTGCGGCGGCGCTCGGCCTGCGTGAACCTGTGAAGGACAGCGCCGCGCTGAACGCCGCCCTCGCCGCCGGAAGGGATATGGAATGGGCGGGCGCGCCCATGGTATGGGATGCACTGGGTCTGGCGCATCGCCGGCTGCTGCTGTTCCAGCCTGCACGCCAGGGCATGATTCCCGTCAACCGGGAGGCCTTTGGTGCGTATTACCGCAAGCTGAACAAGATGCCGGGCTCTTCCCGGCTCGCTCCTCTGCCCAATGTTATCCCTGACCCGCAGGAAACGAAAAATCAGGGCACGGAGGAGATGCCGCCGTCAGGCATATCTGACGGAGGAAATGGCGGAGAAAGCGCTGCGGAGCCCAGTCTTCCTGTATTGTAACTTTTTTCAACCATACATTGCTCTGGAGTACGAGGCATTATGGCCCTTTCAAAAGAAGAGTTTCTGCACCTGTGCAAGCTGGCGAAGCTTGCCCCTGATGCGGAAAATCAGGAATATTTCAGCGCCCAGTGCGGAAATATCCTGACGTATATGGATAAACTGTCCGAACTTGACTGTTCGGACGTGGTTCCGCTCTATTCCCCGGTGGAGCTTAACGCAGCGGCTTGCCTGCAAGGCGGCCTGGGGGACGGACGTGTTGACGAAGCCCGCCGTACCTGCTCCAGAGGGGAAATCCTTGCCAACGCGCCTGAACGCGGCGGTGAAGACGGAGAATTTTTCCTCGTGCCGAGGATTGTGGAGGGCAAGCAATGAGCGCATTGTATCGGATGAGCCTGAAAGAGAGCCGTGACCTCATACGTGCGGGGGATATCCGGGCGGAGGAATTGACCGCCGCTTGTCTTTCCCGCATGGATGAAACCGAAGGAACAATCGGCGCGCTCCTGGTTCGGCGTGACGCCGAAGCTCTGGAAGAGGCGCGGGCTCTGGATCTTGCTCGCGCGGAAGGGCGTATGCCCTCTGTGGAGGAAGCTCCTCTGTGGGGCGTGCCCGTTACCGTCAAGGATGCGCTGACCCTGAAAGGCGTTCCCTGCACGGCGGGTTCCCGCATCCTGGAACATTTTATGCCGCCTTATGACGCCTTCGCCGTGGAACGTTTGCGGAGCGCCGGCGCGATTATCCTGGCCAAGACAAACATGGACGAGTTCGCCATGGGTTCCACCACAGAACATTCCGCCTGGCATCCCTCCCGCAACCCCTGGGACGCGGAGCGCGTTCCCGGCGGCTCCAGTGGTGGTTCCGCAGCCAGTGTGGCGGCCTGTCAGTGCGCTGGCGCACTGGGTACTGATACCGGCGGTTCCATCCGTCAGCCTGCCTCGCTGTGCGGTTGCGTGGGGTTGAAGCCCACCTACGGGCGCGTTTCCCGCTATGGGCTGTTGGCGTATGCGTCGAGTTTCGACCAAATCGGCCCCATGACGCGCTCCGTGGAAGATGCCGCGCTCATGTTGGGCGTTATCGCCGGATATGACAAGCGGGATTCCACCTGTCTGGACGCGCCTGTTCCCGACTATACGGCCGCTTTGAACGACACGCATTTGAAAGGTGTAAAGCTTGGGCTGCCCCGTGAATTTTTCGGGCATGAGGCATTGTGTCCGGGTGTAAAAAAAGCGTGTGAAGAAGCCATGTCCCTGGCGCGTTCCCTTGGCGCGGAATTGGTTGAAGTTTCGCTTCCCCATACCGAATACTCGGTTGCCGCCTACTATGTCATGGCTGCGGCGGAAGCCGGCTCCAACCTTGCCCGCTATGACGGCGTGCGCTACGGCCACAGAGCGGAAAATCCGGCCAGCCTGGAAGACTTGTACGTGCGCTCACGAACCGAAGGTTTCGGCGAGGAAGTGCAGCGGCGTATCCTGGTGGGAGCCTACGTGCTTTCCTCCGGATATTACGACGCCTACTATCGCAAGGCTGCCCAGGTGCGCCGCCTGATCCGGCGTGACTATGATGAGGCGCTCACCCAATGTGATGCGCTGCTGGCCCCGGTATCTCCCGTGACGGCCTGGAAGCTCGGCGAGGTGCATGATCCTCTGCAAATGTATTTCATGGATATCTTCACGCTTTCGCTCAATCTGGCGGGCCTGCCGGGGTTGGCTCTGCCGGTGGGACTCAGCGAGGGCTTGCCCGTAGGCATGCAGCTCATGGGGCGCGCCCTGGACGAAGCTTTGCTACTGCGTATCGGCAAGGCGCTGGCTGACGCGCTGGGCACGGAAGGGCAGGCCGCTCCGCTCCTGTAAGCTCTGAATACCGGGTTGAGAGCAATTTTGCTTTGAGATTGTCATCGGGTTGAGCAAGGCGAGCCTCCAGGCAAAGCCGGAGCAGCCGCAAATGGATTACGGCTGCTCCGAAAGCAAATTTTCCCTGTCGCTTTGTTGTAGAAAAGGTAGCCCGTGTTCCACACAGGCGAAAGGCATGTATCCACGGCCGGCTGGCTTGCGCCGAGTGAAGTTCCCCTGCATTCGGATCCGCTCCGCAAAACGGTTCTTCCGCTCGCGTTGCTGGGCAACGGGCACGGTCTCTGCGGGGCCGCCTGGCCGGCCTCAAAGCTCGCTGCGCTCGCGCCTCTGGCGGCCAAGGTTATTTTCAACACTATTCTGGAACAGAGTCTTTCTTTTCCTTCGACGCTTCGAGCATATTGCAACGTACCACCTGTTCCGCACGGGAAAGCATGTTTAGAGGATTGATGCTTTCTCCATCCTTGATCAACTCAAAATGCAGATGCGGCCCGGTGGTACGGCCTGTGCGTCCCACTTCGCCAATCTGGATGCCCGCGTCCACTTCTGCGCCCACTTTGGTCATGATTTTGTTCAAATGCGCGTACCGGGCGAGGTAACCGTCATATTGCCGGATATCCACCGTCAGGCCATATGTGCTGTAACGACCGGCCCGCACCACCTTGCCCCCCCGGAAGGCCAGAGCGGCCGACCCCTTCGGCACCCGGATATCCACACCATTATGCTGGCGAACCCTGCGCTGCCGCACCGGATCACGGCGCTTGCCGTATTCAGAAGAAATGACGCCGCCCCGTTCCCTGCAATGCGGGCATTCTTCATTGAGGATCCCCGGCTCCAAAAACCAGGAAGTCTGTTCTCCAAGCAATAATTCATCATGACTGCGGGTGGTAGGAGCGAAATCCGACGCCTTTTCAGAAGAAAGGACGACAAGCTCGCCAGGAGAAACACGAGCGGCATTTTCCACCCTGACGGGGCCACGGTAATGCGCCACAGCCCTCCGTACCGCATCAGCCTGCTGCAATTTTGGGGAAGAAGCGACACACCCGCTCATGGCCACGCACAAGACGACACCTATACAGGTCAAAAAGGACGGCAAATTCCGCACCGGATATCTCCTGAAACAATAAGGCTCTGTCACAGAACCGTGTTGACAGCATTGCGCGGCGCGTATGGTTTTGCTCCGGCACAGGCGGCAATATTCATTGCCGCAAAGACAGCCTGTGTTCCACACCGGCGAGCGGCAATCCTTAGGCGACGAAGGAGCCTTACGAATGGCGACAGCAGAGATAAGGCATGTATCCACGGCCGGCTCGCTTGCGCCTTCGTGAAGCTGCGCTCGCACTCCGTGCCCCTCCATGGCTCGCTCACGCTCGCGCCTCCGGCAGCCAAGGTTGGTCAACACTATTCTGGAACAGAGCCGACAATAAAAACGGGCAAACAGCCCATACTCTGAGTATATTGACATGATTGGCGTCAACCGGCGCGGTTTTTCAGGAAAAACCGCGCCATACAACCATCACGGGCCAGAATCATTTCATCGCAAGCGGCACATCGAAAACAGCCGGATATCCCCGGTTGTGAAATGCGGAGACAATGATAATGTCAAGCTCAAATACTCCGGACAAAAACCGCATACGTCCCAAAAATACGGGATACTCAGAACATACTCTGCCGGTTCGGCATCCGTTATACCGTGCATGAAGATGAGGGCAAGTTTTTTCTTGTACAAATAGTTGAATCTCAGAATAAGGCCGCTCGTGCCACCCTCTGCGGCTGCTCTCGCCCGGATGACGCGCTATCCGCCGGCACAAATCAGGCTTTGCATTTCCTCCCGGAACAACTCCAGATCATTGGGCTCCCCTTCCTGATGATTATCAGGAAAGAGCAAGGCGCTCATATAGAATACCGACTCCAAGGCGAGGGCGTTTTCTGCACTCGCAGTAAAACGGGCCAGCCGCAACCGTGCTTTTTCCTTAATTTTTTCGGGAAGAGCATCCACATGCAACCCGCCTTCCTTTGCCAACCCCGCCAACAACTCCGCCTTTTTGCGCATGACCTCACGAAAGGCCTCCGCATCCCCCGCGTCACGCAGTATTTTCCCTTCCGCTTCCAGCTCTGTGATATCAACACAGCGAGTATTCAACCATTCGACAAATGCATTTTGCATGGAGTTACCTCACAGCAGCGTATTTCAACGTTGAAACGCTCAACGTTCCTTTCGATCATAATCAACCCGATTCAGAAACGCCAGCGGCCTGCAGGGTGAAAAATCACGCCGCCGCTCTTGTCTTGCTCTTCTTCCGGCTTAACTATGACAACATAAGAGAACAACACATGTCCGCCCTGACCGAACGCTATTCAAGCTTCTTCCATACCGTCCTGTTCCTCGCGTTTTTGTTCGCAGTCCTGCCTGCGCCACATCTTATGGCCGGGGAGGAGGACTTTTCCATCATTTCAAAACAGCCAACCAGGGAGCACGTCATGAGTCTGCCCGGCAAAAACGATACCACGCATATTTTCAATCAATCCCCCATGCCGCCCCTCACCGCAGAAGAAGAGCGGGTCCTCATCCATAAAGGGACGGAGAGGCCGTTCTCGGGCCGGTATTGGAAGGAAACGGCTCCAGGAACATACGTGTGCCGCAACTGCGGCGCGCCATTATATGCATCCGGGGACAAGTTCGACTCCGGCTGCGGTTGGCCCAGTTTTGACGACGAAATCCCCGGCGCAGTACGGCGCACACCCGACGCCGACGGACAGCGCACGGAAATCACCTGCGCAGCATGCGGGGCACACCTCGGGCATGTTTTCGAGGGAGAACATTTTACCCCAAAAAATACCCGGCATTGCGTCAATTCCCTTTCTCTGACACTGATTCCGGAAGGACAGCCCCTGCCCGGCGCAGAAATCTCCGGAGAAGGAAGTATTCACCGGGAACAGGCTGACGGCATCCCTCCTTCGGCATCCCCCTGTTCCGGCGTGGCCTATTTTGCCGGGGGGTGTTTCTGGGGGGTGGAAGACGCCTTTTCCAAAACCGAGGGCGTATGCGATGCCGTATCCGGCTATGCCGGGGGCAATTCCGCATCTCCCAGCTATGAACAGGTGAGCAGCGGGCGCACCGGCCACGCAGAAACCGTGCGCGTAAGTTTTGACCCGGCACGAACATCCTTTGAAAAACTGACTCGCGTTTTCTTTGAAGTTCACGATCCCACCCAGATGAACCGGCAGGGGCCGGATGTGGGCACGCAATACCGTTCCGCTATTTTTTATACCGATGAAGCACAGAAACGTACTGCGGAAACCCTGATCGCCCGTCTGCGTGAACTGGGCTACGATGTTGCCACACAGCTTGTGCCTTTTACAAACTTTTATCCGGCCGAAGACTACCATCAGGATTTTGCCGCCCGCACCGGGCGCGGAGCCTGCCACATCCGGGTGCCTCGCTTCGAACGACGGCGCTAGCCCCGGCTCAATCTGTACGGATGAAAAACGGCAATATCTCGGACTGAGACAAATCCAATATCTTTTGAATACATTTTTTGTCGACGCGCTGGGTTGCAGCATAGTGTTGAACATAACCCCGCTGGCGGGGTTCCCGGCCCCTCTTCCGTTTGCCTCATAGGACTGAAGGCATCAAGATAAGGGGACTTAAATATACAAGGTTTACGAGAATCGAAAGCGGCGCGACGCCCCCCTCCATGCCGCATGGAGGGGGGGCACGGAGTGCGAGCACGGCGTTTTCCGCGCAAAACGCAAGCGAGAGCGAGTATCGGCAACGCCGATCGAA
>CAJTSU010000129.1:0-351 GCA_910579055.1 uncultured Mailhella sp.
A
Source organism: uncultured Mailhella sp. (assembly GCA_910579055.1). Taxonomy (GTDB): domain Bacteria; phylum Desulfobacterota; class Desulfovibrionia; order Desulfovibrionales; family Desulfovibrionaceae; genus Mailhella. Next base: position 2 of record CAJTSU010000129.1, read on the forward strand.
AAACGCGGATCCTGCTCTTCAGTTCATGGGGCTGTATTGGATGGATACCCAGCTTTATTGGGCGGGAGTATTGTCCACCGGTGTGACTATCGGTCTGACATTCATGGATCGGGCTACCGCCGTATTTCAATCGGTGCTGGTAGTATTCTGCATGTTTTGTGTGCGGATCAGCATCGCCGGCCTGTATTTTCTGATGAATTGACCCCGGGATTTTCTCCCTCCGGACATAAAAAAGCGTCCCGGAAAATTTCGGGACGCTTTTTTATGTCTGGACAAATGTCGTTTAGAGCATTTTGTCATTGAAATGCTCTCGGAGTCGAGCGGAGCGAGGTTCCGGCGGAGGCGTGAAA
>CAJTSU010000129.1:384-9787 GCA_910579055.1 uncultured Mailhella sp.
GCTGGCAGATACTTTCAATCGCAAAACACTCTAAGGATGTGCTGATTAAAGCGTTTCCTTATTTTTGCTTTGCCATCTCTTCCATTTTTTCCGCGCGCTTGCCTGAGTTCGGATGGGAAGAGAGGAACCCGCCGCTGGAACCGAGGGCTTCCAGTTTACGCAGAGAAGAGGCTGCTGCGGCAGTGTTGTATTTGTTTTCCTTGAGGAAGTTCATGGCATAGGCATCTGCATCCAGTTCCTGACTCTGGGAGAACTGGGCGTTAAGGAGTTCCTCCATAATATCGCCGAGCATGGAATCGCTCAAGGCGTTGGCGGTGGAGTTCAGTGAACCTGCGGCCTGCCGGGCGGCGGCCGCCGTATAGGCCAGGCGCATGGCCTTGAGTGTGTGCCCCAATGCCACGTGTCCGATTTCATGGCCAAGAACGAAACGGAGCTCGTCGTCGTTCATCAAGTCCATGAGGCCGGAGTAGACGCGTACGGAACCGTCGGCGGAGGCGTTGGCATTGATGTCATCGGTGATATACACCTTGTAATTCAGCGGGGTACCATTGACGTTGGTATGCTTGCCCATAATTTTTTTCAGGCGAACCATATATTTATTGTTCGCAGAGGCGACCTTGGCTTCGGCGTCGCCTTTTTTGCGCATCTGCACGCTCATTTCCTTGAGTTCGGCGTCGTCCAGCGTGGCAGCGGTGTGCAGGTTGGATGCGGCTCCGCCGAGGTTGCTGAGATTGATCTGATCCACACAGCCGGTTGGTGCAAGCAGCAGACAGATGCCCATGAAGGTCAAAAGAATTTTTTTCATGAAACTCCCCTTCTCCCTTTTTTGAGGTTAAGTGAAACAGGCACCGGGAAACATGCGGTTATCCAGAGCATTCTACTCGACTTCTCGATTTCGGGAGCAATGCCAAAGTAACGTTGCTCTGGATCGGCGTATGATTCCCTGTGTTATGATTTTGCTATCTCACACGTGAAAAGAAGGCAAGAGTCGATTTATGTTCACTTTGTTGTGGAATAGTGTTGAAGCCATCCTTGACCGCCGGAGGCGCGAGTGAGCCGGCTGTGGATACATGCCTTTCGCCCGTGTGGAACACGGGCCGCTTTGCGGCAACGAACGTTGCCACCCATACCGGAGCAAAGGCGCGCGCCCCGCACAGCATGTGATATTTTTCAGCACAATGACCGTCTTGACGTCTGAGAGCAAATGCCGGAACATATTTGTCACTCGTACTCCGCAAAACAAAGGAGTGATTCATGCCGGAACTGCCCGAAGTGGAAACTGTGGCGCGCACGCTGTCCCCTTGTCTTGTCGGGCGGAGCCTGGTGCGCATCGAAGTGCTCAACCCTGGCACATGGCAGGGCGCGCTGTCCGCGCAGGAGCTTTGCGCCCGCGGCCCATTGCCCCTCGCTGGCACAGGACGCCGCGGCAAAGTGCTGCTGATTTTTTTTGAACACAAGATGTTTCCGAACGAGGGAAAAGGGCTGTGCCGCCCGGAACTGCTTGAACAGGGAGAAGATTCCGCCCTGCGGGGGCTGGCTTTTCACCTCAAGATGTCCGGTCGTTTGTTTGTCTATCCTGCGGACACAACGCCGGAAAAACACACCCGCCTTATCCTGCATCTGGACGATGGCAGCATGGTGTTTTTTGATGACGCACGCAAATTCGGCTACGCACGGGCGGTGACGCCCGCTGCGCTCAGGGAATGGGAGTTCTGGCGCAAGCTGGGCCCCGAACCTTTTGAGCTTGACGATGATGCTTTTGCAATGCGCCTTCTCGGAAGAGGCAGCGCAATCAAGGCACTGTTGCTCGATCAGTCGGTTATTGCCGGTGTGGGCAATATTTATGCGGATGAAAGCTGCTTTCGCGCGGGCATCCGGCCGGACGTTCCGGCGCGCTCCATTGGCGCGGTTCGCCTGGCTCGCTTGCGCAGGGCGCTGGTGCAGGTTTTGCAGGAATCCATCGAAGCCTGCGGCAGTTCGATCAAGGATTATCGCACCGCACGCGGAGATGCCGGGGCTTTTCAGAATGCGTTCAAGGTATACGGCAGAAGCGGGGAAACCTGCCTTGTATGCGGGACGGCGCTTCGGACGGACAAAATAGCCGGAAGAACAACGGTATACTGCCCGAGTTGCCAGAAAAAATAACCCGTATTTTTGAAGAGAACAGGAAGCGCTGTCCGGCGTGCAGCGACGCCTTGTCAGGATGTCGGATGCGGGGTACTCTGCCTCTTGCTTTCGCGGGCTTTGCGCCCGCTCACACGCAACACGGAAAGAGACATGAAGAAAGTCATTACCCGTTTCGCGCCCAGTCCCACCGGGCATCTGCATATAGGAGGCGGTCGTACCGCTATTTTTTGCTGGCTGCTGGCTCGCCATTTTGGAGGGGAGTTCAGGCTGCGCATTGAAGATACAGACAGTGAGCGCTCCAGACAGGAATATACCGATTCCATCCTCGCTTCCATGAAGTGGCTGGGGCTGGACTGGGACGGGGAGCTTACCTATCAGAGCCGGCGGCTTGATATTTACAATGCCTATGTGGACAAACTTATTGAAAGCGGCCACGCCTACTGGTGTGACTGTTCTCCGGAAGACGTGGAGGCCATGCGTGAGGTGGCTCGGGCCAAGGGGGAAAAGCCCCGCTATAATGGCCGTTGCCGTGAGCGCGGCCTCGGCCCCGGGAAAGGACGCGTCGTGCGTCTGCGCGTCCCCGATGAGGGCCGTATTGTCTTTGAAGACATGGTAAAAGGGCATATCGCCGTGGATGCCGCCGAGCTGGATGATATGGTACTGCGCAGGGCGGACGGCATGCCGACATATAACATGGCTGTCGTGGCGGATGATCATGATATGGGCGTGACCCATGTGCTGCGCGGCGACGATCATGTTTCCAATACGCCCAAGCAGATCCTGCTGTACCAGGCGCTGGGCTTTGAATTGCCCACATTTGGCCATGTCCCCATGATCCTTGGGCCTGACAAGCAGAAGCTGTCCAAGCGTCACGGCGCACGTGCGGTGATCGAGTATGAACAGGACGGCCTTCTGCCGCAGGCTCTGGTCAATTATCTGGTGCGCTTGGGCTGGTCCCACGGGGATCAGGAGATTTTTTCCCTGAACGAACTGGTTGAACTGTTCGACGGCACAAGTCTGAACAGCGCCGCCGCCGCCTTTGACCCGGAAAAGCTGCAATGGCTCAATGCCCATTACCTGCGGGAAACTCCGCCTGCCAGGGTGGCGGAAATGGTTGCCCCCTTTGTGGAAAGGCAGGGTGCCGGCCTCGGGCGTGAAGCATTGGAAAAACTGGTTCCGCTCTATCGTGAGCGTGCCGCCAATCTGGTGGATCTTGCGGCGGATATGGCTTTGTACCAGTCCGGGGCCGATATTGCATGTGAGGAAAAGGCCGCCAAGTTCCTGACGGACGAAGGCAAGGGGCATATTGCCGCCTTGCGCGAAATATTTGCCGCCTTGCCCGAATTCGACGAGAGCTCGCTTGAAGCAGCCATTCATGACTATGTGGAAAAGGGCGGCCTCAAATTCAAGCAGGTTGGCCCGCCCTTGCGAGCAGCTCTGATCGGACGGGCGGGCGGGCCTTCCGTGCATCTGACGTTGTGCGCCCTTGGCCGTGAGGAAAGCTTGCGCCGTCTGGATCGGGTTCTGTCCTGATCGGGGCGCAGCGAAACAATGATGCCGGGACAGAGGAAGCTTCCCCTGTCCCGGCATCATTGTTTCGCGTATTTTAAACATGCCGCCGATCTGGACGGAACGGCGCTTGCGTCTTATTTTATAGTTAATAAAGATACGCCGAAGGGCGCTGAAACCATCCGTATCCATGTTATGCCGCCGGAGCAGCCATGCAGCTTTACAATACCAAAACACGCAAAAAAGAAGAATTCATTCCCTCCCGCGCCGGAGAAGTCGGCATGTATGCCTGCGGCATTACCGCCTATGATTTTTCGCATATCGGGCACGCCCGATCGGCCGTGGTGTTCGACGTGCTGGCCCGCTATCTTCGGCACAAGGGGCTGAATGTCACCTTTGTCCGCAACTTCACCGACGTGGATGACAAAATCATCGCCCGCGCCAATAAAGAAGGCCGGACAAGCGAAGAGATTGCGAATACGTACATTGATGCATTTCATGAAGACATGGATCGACTGAACGTGCGCCGCGCGGACCTTGAACCACGGGCCACGGCCTATATTCCGGAGATGATTGACCTTTGCCGGAGGCTTATCGAACAGGGCCACGCCTACGCCGCGCCTTCCGGGGATGTCTACTTCCGTGTGCGTTCTTTTCCCCAATACGGCAAACTGTCCGGACGGGATGTTGATGACCTGCGTTCCGGCGCACGTGTCTCCCCCGGAGAGGAAAAGGAAGACCCGTTGGATTTTGCGTTGTGGAAGGCGGCAAAACCCGGTGAACCGTTCTGGGAAAGCCCGTGGGGCAAAGGCCGCCCCGGCTGGCATATCGAGTGCTCGGCCATGAGTGAGAAGAATCTCCCCTTGCCGTTGGATATCCACGGAGGAGGACAGGATCTGATCTTCCCCCATCACGAAAACGAGATCGCGCAGAGCGAGGCCGCACTGGGCAAGGAACTGGCGAATTATTGGGTACATAACGGTTTTGTGCAGATAGATTCTGAGAAAATGTCCAAGTCGCTGGGCAATTTCAAGACCATCCGCGATATCCTGGAACACCGTCAGCCTGAAACGCTTCGCTTCTTTCTGCTGGGCAAGCACTATCGCAGTCCGGTGGATTTCAGTTTTGAAGGGTTGGATGAAGCCGAGCGCGGCCTGAGGCGTATTTATGAATGCCTCTCTGAGGCAACTGCGGCGCGTGCCCGCGACAAATGGAAACCCGGCGCGCTCCCTGAAGATATTTGCAATGAGTACGCCGCACTGAAACAGGCGTTTTATGACGCTATGGAAGATGATTGCAACACGGCCGGCGCCTTGGGGCATGTCTTCGCCGCGGTGCGTTTGGTCAACCGCGTTCTGGAAGACAAAAAGTTCAAAAACCTTCAAGGGGCGAAAACTCTGCTGGATGATTTCGCCGTGTTTTCAGCCGCATGGACGGATATTTTCGGCGTGTTCGGCGCAGACCCGGAAGCTTTCTTGCAGGAAATGCGCAATACCAAGGCTGTCCGCATGGGGCTGGATACCGGGAAGGTGGAACAGTTGCTCGCCGAGAGGGCTGAAGCCCGCGCGCAGAAAGACTTCCCCCGCGCAGACGCCGCGCGGGACGCTCTTGTTGCCCTGGGCGTAGAGGTGCGCGACACTCCCTCTGGCCCGGTATGGGATATCGCCTGAACAGGAGAACCGATTGAAGTTCAGTGACGTCACAAAACTTGTTTGCAGCCTGATGTGTTCGGCGGCCCTGCTCTTGTGTCCCGTGACCGGTCGGGCCGCGCTGTTCGGGGAATTCACCCTGAAAGACGAAATGGATATGGGGCGGGAATTCGATGCGCTGGTGCGTTCCTCCATGCCACTGGTAGAAGACCCGGAAGTCAAGAATTATGTGCAGGGCATTGTCAATCGCATTGTGAAACCCCTGCCCCCCCAGCCGTACAAGTTCCAGACCAGTGTGCTGCTTGAGCCGTCGCTCAACGCTTTTGCCACGCCGGGCGGTTTTGTGTTCGTGCATACCGGGCTGATCCAGAATCTGGATCATGAATCCGAACTGGCCGGAGTTCTGTCACATGAAATTGCGCATGTGACGCAGCGGCACATAGCCAAGCGCATGGAACGCGGGCAGGCCATCTCTCTGGCCACGCTGGCGGCGGCCATAGCCGGATTGGCCGCAAGCGGCGGTGGAAAGGCCGGAGGCGCGGCCATGGTGGCGGCGGGCTGGTTCAGCCGCCATGCTCAATTACAGCCGGACGGATGAAAGCGATGCGGATCGTTTCGGCCTGCGCTATCTGACCGATGTGGGATATAACCCGGCCGGGTTGAGCGGAGCATTCCGCAAGATACAGGAACTCAGCTGGGGCAGGGCCGGGGCCATCCCCACCTATTTGTCCACGCACCCCGGCATTACGGAACGGTTGAGTGTGCTGGAGGCGCATCAGAAAAGCCTGCCCCGAGCCCAACGTGAACGCAAGGATGATGACCGGCGTTTTTTGCGTGTGCGAACTCTGATATGGGCCCGCTACGGTGATGCGCAGCATGCGGAGCAGGTGTTTTCTTCCATGCACGCCAAAGACCCCATGCGCTTTCTCGGGATGGGGATTCTTGCCGCCCGGCGTAACCGTGTTTCTGCTGCGCAGCAGTCATTTGCCGAAGCGCTCAAGCTTGCACCAAGGGATGAGCTGATCCTGCGTGAAGCGGGAATTTTTCAGTACAACATGGGAGATGCCTCTCAGGCCCGAAAGATGCTGGAACGTGCTCTCAAGCTTGATCCTGATGACTATATGGGGCTTTTTTTCTACGCCCGGCTGCTCGACGACGCGGGGCAGGCGGATACCGCCCTGCAAACCTATGAGAAAGTGTTGCGCTATGTGCCCGAGGATGCCGAAGTACATACCTACTATGGCCGCTCTCTGGGCAAGAACAACCGGCCTTTTGCCGGATACCTGCATCTTGCCTATGCCGCACTGTACAGTAATGACAGCCGCCGGACGGAATCATGGCTGGACAAGGCGCGCCCGCTGGCTGTGACTGATACGGAAAAAAAGGATTTGGCACGCTTTGAAGATCAGTTTAACGCTCGAAAGAAGCTCTGGAAGTAGAGCCAGCGCACTTTGAAATGGCGCATGGAGGCGAGCAGGCGAGACTCCGCTTGCTTGGCTCGCAGCTATCCGGCGGGCACCCCGCAGAGGCTGCGGGGGGGGCGCTGATTTATTCCGTGAATAAATCAGCGCCATACCCAGAGAGAGGCATATGCCTCTTTGGGAAATGCCGCCAAGTCGCTCAGTTAGGGGAGAAGTAAATTTTTCCTCTTCGCGGCTTTGCCGCGCCGTGAAGCGAGTACTTTTTGTGCCTTTCCGTCAAGCCGCTTTGCGGCTTAGACGGCGCAAACACCGCGAAGCGGGGTTTGTCATCAGTCTGAAAAAACGCTTTTTCAGCGTTTCCTTAACATTAAAACCGCTATGGGCGAGAAAGGACAGAGAATATATGGAAATGCGTGGAACCACCATAGTTGCCGTACGCAACGAGAAAGGCGTGGTCATTGCCGGAGACGGGCAGGTGACCATGGGAGAGCGCATGGTCATGAAGCATAGCGCTCGTAAAGTGCGCCGCCTGTACAAAGGGCGGGTGATCGCCGGATTCGCCGGAGCTACGGCGGATGCGTTCACGCTGTTTGAACGTTTTGAGGCCAAGCTGGAAGAGTGCGGGGGAAATCTGGTGCGCGCCGCCGTGGAGCTGGCCAAAGACTGGCGCAAGGACAAATACCTGCGTCAGCTTGAGGCGTTGCTTTTGGTGGCGGATGCCGGTCATACTCTGGTTCTGACCGGCACCGGAGACGTTATTGAGCCTGATGACGGTGTTGCGGCCATTGGTTCCGGGGGCCCCTATGCCCTGGCGGCGGCCCGCGCGCTTGTCCGCCGGGGAGGCATGGAGCCGGAGGCCATTGCCCGTGAAGCCATGTCCATTGCGGCGGAAATCTGCGTATTCACCAATGATCATGTTACATTGGAAAAACTGGACGCAGAATAGTGGGCTGTTTTCCGGCTGATGCCCCGGTTGTTTGCTGTGAAATTGATCGGATGGAAAGGCATAACGCTTCAGCGGAAGGTTCGCAGGGCGGCCCCGGAGGGATGATGAATTATCAGGACAAGTTTTTGCACTACATGCGCGACCGGGGGATGAACGTCACCCGGCAGAGATTGCGGATTGCCGATATCTTTTTCACCCTGCCGGGGCATCATACCCTTGAGGAACTTTACGGCATTATCCGGCAAAGTGATCCGGGCATAGGGCAGACCACGGTATACCGCACGCTCAAGCTGCTTTGCGAAGCCAATCTCGCGCTGGAATTGCAATTTGGAGACGGCACAGCCCGCTTTGAACCGATCTCGGCCAAGGCGCATCATGATCATCTGATTTGCCAGCAATGCGGACAGGCGGTAGAATTTCACAGTGACGGAATTGAAGGGCTGCAAACCGGCATTGCGAATGAATACGGTTTCAAGCTGCTCGGCCATGCCCACTATCTGTATGGGATATGTCCGGAATGCCGCAAAAAAGGCGTGGAGTAGCACCATACAACATTGAACGCTTCATATTCAATGTTAACGCTTTGCCGAAAGTGTGGTTTCGGCGAGCGGATCCGGCTACGCCGCCGATCCCGGCCCTCATGGTGTGGAGAGCCTCGCAGGAAGGATTGTATGAAAAAGAATGAAGAAATACAGTGCCCGCATGGCAAGCGGGAAGGCTCTCTTGTTCTGTGCGAAAAGAGCGCGGAAGAAATAGGAGCGTTGACGGTGTGGATTAACAAGGAGGACGGACGCATTATTGTTACGCCCTTCTGGTGTGCTGAACGCTGCAAATTGCAGGGGGGCGAAGGGCATTTATAGTATGCTCCGCTCCAGTCTCAGGAACTTTTACCTATTTTTTCGTAAAGGAGTCTTTTGTGCGGACTGTCGTGCTCATTGCCACCGGCGGCACCATTGCCATGAAGGTAGATCCTGAACTCAACGCGCCGCGTCCTGTGTTCAACGGAGACGAACTTCTGGCTTTGCGGCCCGACATTGCGGGGTTGGCCCGACTGGAAGTACGTAATCTGTTCAACATGCCTTCCGAGCATATGGGGCCGGAGCAATGGGTGGTGTTACAGCGTGCGGTGAGCGCTGAGCTGGCCCGGCCGGAAGTGGCGGGGATTATTGTGTCTCATGGTACGGACACTATGGAGGAAAGCGCGTGGTTTTTGGATCTGACGCTGAATTCCCCCAAGCCTGTAGTATTGGTGGGGGCGCAGCGCAATGCGTCTGAAGTTGATTTTGACGGCCCGCGCAATATGTTCAACGCCGTGCGCATCTGTCTGTCGCCTGAAGCGCGGGAGAAGGGTGTGGTCATTTGCCTCAATGATCAGATTAATGCGGCCCGTGAGGCTTCCAAAACGAGCACGTCGGAAGTGGCCACTTTTAAATCCGGGGATTTCGGCTTTCTTGGGCAGGTGGATCCGGACGCCGTACGCTTCTACCGCAGTCCCGTACGGCGGCAATATCTGCCTCTGCGTGACGAAGCTCTGCCGCGTGTGGATATTGTGCCTTCCTATGCCGGGGCGGATGGTGCGCTGATCCGCGCTGCTGTGGAGGCCGGTGCACAAGGGGTGGTCATGGCCGCTCTGGGCTGCGGCAACGTGCCCCGCGCACAATATAACGCCATGCGGGAAGTGATGGCGCGCGGTGTGGTTGTTGTGGTTGCCAGCCGCGTGCCCAACGGACGGGTATTCCCTCTTTATGGGT
>CAJTSU010000129.1:9798-10114 GCA_910579055.1 uncultured Mailhella sp.
GAGGGGGGAGGCCGGAGCCTGGCCGACGCCGGAGCCGTGTATGCTGACAACCTTTCGCCGCAGCATAGCCGGGTGCTTCTGATGCTCGGCCTCCAACAGGGCATGAACGCCGAAGGCATCGCCCGGCTTTTTGCCCGGTAGAGAGGGGCTTTTTTTGCGGGGGAGGGACGCTGTCTCCCAAGCCCCCAATAGGGACGTGCCGCCCTGTACCCTCATCAGGCAAGTGAAGAGATACGGGGGGAATGATTCCCCCCGGAGGGACGTTTAGAGCATTTTGTCATTGAAATGCTCTCGGAGTCGAGCGGAGCGAGGCTCA
>CAJTSU010000130.1 GCA_910579055.1 uncultured Mailhella sp.
TGGCGAGCAGGTCGCGGCTTGGCCGCGCCGTTAAGCGCGATTTTCGTGCGTTTCCGTCAAGCCGCTTTGCGGCCTGGACGGCGCAAACGCCGCGAAGCAGGGTTTGTCCTCAGTCTGGGCCCGTGTGGAACACGGGCTGCCTACAATGACGTGTGCTGATATAAAAATGTGAACATGAAGCAAACAGAGAAACGCTATGTGCAAAATTACTGTATATTATGATGACAATATGAATGTATTAAGGCAGTTATCCTCTGAAAGTATTGATATGATTTATATTGATCCTCCTTTTAATACAGGAAAGTTTCAGCAGCGTACTCAAATAAAAACAGTTCGTGATCAGGAAGGTGATCGTGTAGGTTTTAAAGATATGCGTTATAAAACAGTCAAGCTGGAGACAAAGGGATATAATGACAAGTTCGATGATTTTTTAGGATTTTTGCGCCCCCGCCTGGAAGAAGCATACAGAATTCTGAAAAGTAACGGTTCTCTTTTTTTTCATCTTGATTACAGAGAAATTCATTATTGCAAAATTATGCTGGACGAAATTTTTGGAAGATCTTCCTTTATTAATGAAATTATATGGGCCTATGATTATGGTGCACGGTCAAAAAAGAAATGGTCTGCCAAGCATGACAATATTCTCTGGTATGCCAAGGATCCTGATAATTACACGTTCAACTATGATGAAATGGACAGGATTCCCTATATGGCTCCCGGCCTTGTGGGAAAAGAGAAAGCCGCTCAGGGAAAAACGCCTACAGATGTTTGGTGGCATACAATTGTAAGCCCCAATGGCAGGGAAAAAACAGGATATGCTACGCAAAAGCCGCTGGGTATCATTTCGCGTATTGTAAAAATTCATTCCAATCCCGGCGATACGCTTTGTGATTTTTTTGGTGGAAGCGGTACATTGGGTGAAGCCGCTTATATGTCAGGGAGAAATTGCATCCTCGTTGATCAGAATCAAGAAGCCATTGCTATTATGAGAAAACGATTTACAAATTTTGATACAGAATGGATAGGTTGTGAAACGAGAGAAGAGGCTGCTGATGTTATCAGCAGCCCCGAAATTTACGAGTAGGTCGCAGCTTTGCTGCGCCGTTAAACGAGTGATTTTCGTGTCTTTCCGCCCGGCGCGCCCATAATGGATGGGGCTCCGGTGGGCGGCGCAAACACCGCAAAGCGGGGTTGTCATCTTGAAGGAGCTTGCCGCTGACGCGGCAAGCTCCTTTGCTTCAGTAATGCGCGAGAAGTATTAATCTTCCGGGAATTCTCTGTCCTTGCGGCGCAGAATGACCACGCGCTTCATGGCGCCTTCGCCGGAACTGCGGGTCTGCACCTCGGGGTCATCCTGAAGGCAGAGATGGATCAGGCGGCGCTGGTAAGCGCTGAGCGGACGGGTGGATTGAGAGCGTCCGGTCTGTTTGACCTTTTCCGCAAGGGAGAGAGCCAAGTCTTGCAGGCGCGAATCCTGACGGGAATGGTAATCCCCCGCATCCAGTTGGAGGCGGATTTGGGCGTCCATGGCGCGGGCGATCATGCGTGTGGCCAGATATTGCACGGCTGCAAGATTCTGGCCGTCGCGCCCGATAAGCAGGCCGGTATCGGCACAATCCACCCGGACTTGCAGGCGATCCGCTCCCACATTCACTTCAATGGCGGCATCGTCGGCAATGGATTCCACCAACGCGCGAATGGTATCCGTGGCGACTCGGACAAGCTTTTCCTGATCGAGTTCGGTCAGCGCCACACGCGGAGGAAGATCGGTGCTGTCCTGTTCCACGCTGTTTTCGTTCTCTATTGGTTCCTGAGCAGCATCTGACTCGCCGCCGCGCACCTTGCGCTTGCCGCGTTCACGCGGGCTTTCCGGTTCCATGCCTGCTGCCGCGTCGCGTTCGCGCGCGTCATCATCCGGATGCTCTTTACCCGTGGGTGTACAAACGCATTGGTCATTGCCGCCTTCTCCGCGTTCATTCCTTCCGTTACCTCTGCGGCCGCGCTTTTTCTGGCGATCTTCCTGGCCCTTTTGCGACAGTTCTTTTTCCTGTCGCGCGGACTTGTTTTCAGCCGGCATATCATCCGTGGCTGCTGAAATTTCAGGTTGAGTCGCTTCAACAGAAGCAGGCGCATTCTTTTCCTTTCGGTCACGGGCGGCGCGGCCAAGGTCGGGCAGCGGAGCGCGCCGGGCCTGGATGCGGGCCTTGCGCGCCCCGACAATGCCGAAAATACCGCTTTTGGCGTCTTCGATAATCTCGATTTCCAGTTTTTCACGCGGAGCGTCGTAGTAGGCGCAAGCCTCGGCTATGGCCGCATCCAGCGTTTTTTCCTGAAACTCCTTGAAATCGTTCATGGAGCGTTCCTCTTTTTGTATGTCAGCCTGTGGGTTATGCCTTGCGGAGGGTCCACCACTGCTGAGCAATGGACAGAATGTTGTTGCTAAGCCAGTAGATCACAAGCCCGGCGGGGAAATTGAGGAACATGACCGTAAAGACGACCGGCATCAGCATCATCATTTTGCGCTGGGTGGGGTCGCCCATGGCCGGGGAAAGCCACTGCTGGAGCAGCATGGTCCCGCCCATGACCAAAGGCGTAATATAATATGGGTCACGCGCGGACAGGTCTGCCAGCCACAGCATGTCGGTTCCGGGCAGATAGGTGATGAAAGAAGCGTGGCGCAAGGCGATGGAATTCAACAGCGCCTGGTACAGAGCCACGAACACGGGAAGCTGGATCAGAATGGGCAGACAGCCGCCCATGGGGTTGACGCCATAGGTTTTATACAGCTGCATCATCTCACGGCTCAGAGCTTCCTTGTCCTTGCCGTGCTTTTCTTGAAGCTGCTTCATCATGGGCTGGATTTTCTTCATCTTTTCCATGGAAGTGTAGCTTTTGCGAGTCAGCGGCCAGAATACGATCTTGATGATGATCGTCAGCAGGATGATGGCCACACCCCAATTGCCCACCAGACTGTGCAGCCAGGTGAGCAGCTTGAGCAGAGGCACGGCGATGATGGTAAAAATACCCATGTCAACGGATTTGGACAGGTCGTTGGGAGCAGCCTGGAGCAGATCCCGATCCTTGGGGCCGAACCACCAATCCGCATTCATGGTGACCGTCTGGCCGCCCGTCAGGTTGACAGCGGGCATTTCCACCGCTGCGCGCCATACTCCGCCGGGCAGAATGCGTCCTTTGAAAATGGCGTTTTCAGTCTTGTCTGGAACCACGGCGGCCAGAAAATAGTTGCTCATGGTTCCGGCCCAATAGATGTTGCCGGTTTTCATGATGCCTTCTTTTTCCAGATCCGAAGCGTCCGTCTCACGGGAGAAAGAACCGCCCATGTCCCAGGCCATGGCCATGAGGTCGTAGTTATTGCCGCCGCTCAGGTTTCCGGTGGCCAGAGTCCAGCTCACGCGGGCGGCATTGTTGTCCGCTGCAAGGCTGAGCCTTTCGTCCAGTAAATAGTTGTCGGCGTTAAACGTGATCTCACGCCGGATGCGAACGCCGTCAAACAGCCCTTCAAACACCAATGTGCCGCTTTTGCCCTCTTCAAGAGCGAGGTCACTGCCGGAGAAGGACCACTGCCCCTTGTTCCAGGAAGGCTGGCCATTGATCAGCAATCCCATGGGAGACACGGCGGAAGCGGCAGGGGTGACCATTTCAAATTCGGGGGAATCCAGAGCAACGGTGGTGCGGTACTTTTTCAACACGAAAGATTTGAGAATACCGCCGCCGCTATGGAATTCTGCACGATACAGCGGCGTATCCACCGTGACCACACGACCTTCGGCTGGTGCGAAGGCGGGCAGGGGTGCTTCCATAACGGCGCTTTGCGGCGCGCTTTGTTCCGGAGCAGTCATTTCTGCCGCGGGCAGGGGCGCTGGCTCTTTCTTGGGAAGCCAGCCCATGAATTCGGCGAGATATTGCCAACCCACCAGCACGACAAAACAAATGGCGGTGGCGAGTAAAAGACGTTTATTATCCATGATGTTCCCGGTGCTCCACACGGGGGAGCCTGGCTGGGGTGACGGGTTTCGGCGGCACGGGATCAAACCCTCCCGCCGATCCGGGATGACAGCGCAAAATGCGCTTCACGGCAAGCCACAGCCCCTTCAGGGGGCCGTGAATCGTGATAGCCTCAATGGCATAGCTTGAGCAGGAAGGATAGAAGCGGCAAGAGGGGGGCAGCAGCGGCGAGATGCAAAGCTTGTAAAAACGGATCGGCAAAATGAGGGCTCGCTGCGCAAGGTTCATGCCGCGCCTCCGTGTCCGGCGGATCGGGCCGCCTGCGAACAGGCAGGGACGGAATCTTCCGGCGTGGAATGGCCGAGTCGTGCCAAGAGAGGAGCGATATCGCGTTCCACAAGGGCAAGATTCAGTTTGTCCGCCCGTAAATGGCGCTTTGGCGTCACGACAATGTCCATGCTGGGCATTTCATGCTGCCGCAAACGGAAGAAATCCCTGAGGACGCGTTTGATCCGGTTGCGCGCGACGGCGTTCCCGCATTTCTTCGACACCGCAAGACCAAGGCGACCAGGTGTTGATGCCGCACCGGCACGGACAAAAAGCACAAAATAACGCGTATGGTGGCGAACGCCACCATCATAGCAGGCCGTATATTCCGACCTGCGGGTCAATCTGCGCGAGCGGGGCCAGGTAAGCGACATGGTGCGACCCGGGGTTTCCAGGCATGAAAGCGTTTTTTTAACAAAACAAGAGGGCCACGAAATGTCAGTCGCATGTGGCCCTGCTTGCTTTGCTGACAGGTTCCCTTCCGGGCTATGCCTGAAAAGCCCGACTAGGCGGACAGGCTCTTGCGGCCTTTGGCACGTCTGCGGTTGATCAGGGCGCGACCATTGGGGGTGCTCATCCGGGCACGAAAACCGTGGGTACGCTTTCTGCTGATTTTGCTGGGCTGATAGGTTCTTTTCATGACGCACAATCTCCTTCAGAATATCGGAATTGAAAGTTATAGCCTTGGGGCAGAGGCTCGTCAAGCTGAAACTCTACGCCGCTCTGGAGTGGAATTGTGTTGAAAATAACCTTGACCGCCGGAGGCGCGAGCGTGATCGAGCCAGCCGTGGGCTCATTCGTCAAACCGCTCTGCCGCTGGGACGGAGAAAATGCCGCGAAGCGGGGTTTGTCATCAGTCTGGCCCATGTGGAACACGGGCGGCTTTGCGGCAATGAAAGTTGCCGCAAAGCCGGAGCAAAGGCATGTTGCAATATATTTCCATGATGCTCGATCGGCCTTGCCGATACTCGCTCTTGCTTGTATTTTGCGCTGACAGTCACCCTCTACCTGTCCAGGCTGCGGGGGGATGCAGTTACTGTGGGGGGGGGCATCTGCGGCGGAAGCCGGGAGAGAGCCGCTTCCCGCCGCCGGGGCAAGGACTGAAGGAGTACGAGGGGCAGAGACAGAAGGAACGGGCGGTTCCACATTCTGCGCGGGAGGCGTCGCCGTCGGAGCGAGTTCTGCGGGAGAACCCTGCATGCCCGGAGCTGTTTCAGCTGAATAAGGATTCCGCATACCTTGCGGGGCAGTTGCGGGACTTGCCTGAGACTGCGGAGCCGGCGTGGTTTTCGGGGCGGGCCTGCTTGCGGCGGGAGCCGAGGCGCGCAGATATGTTCTGGAAAACTCCGGCACTTGTTTGCGCGCGGCCGGGTCAGGAGACGGGCCCCACAGCGGCCCTTCGCCGCGGGGCAAATAGGCTTGAGCGCGGCGGGCGTAATATTTCCAGATGCTCTGAATTTCCTGCTCCAGCGGGGTCGGAACGACGCTTCCTCCTCCATAGGGGGAAATGCCGGAAGCGGGAGAGTACGCTGAGGGCACTGCCTGGCCGGGAACAGGTTGGGACCCCATGCCCGCATGCTGCGCAGGGAACGGAGTCTGCGGGGCCGGGGCGGTACTGCGGGAGGATGCGGTCGCCGGAACCGGAGCAGGGGGTTGGACAGGGGCGGCTGTAGCCCTAAGCGATGTTCCGGTTCCGGTTTTGATGCCCAGACGTCCTTCTTTTGCAGCGGGAACAGCGGGATTTTCCGGACGGCACAGCATGGGAGTTGTTGAACTGTCCATGGAGTCGAAAACGTAAATACGCTGCATGCCGGCGGGGACAGGCGCGTGTGCCTCCGGCTGTACCGGAACCTGTGCCGGGGCAGGGGCAGGGGAAACGGGTGCCGCCGTGGCGGCCCCCCAGGGGGTCAGGCAGAGCAGGACAAAGGCCGGGAACATGGAACGCGCACTGCGGCGGAAAAACGGGAAAAAAACAGAGTACATGACGACCTCGGTGGATTCGGTACAGAAAACGACGTTTCGCTTTCCGCATGCTTGTCTTATCGTTTTTTTTGAACTTTCCTTTATTGCTGGTCAAGCTGAGCGATGTCTTTCAGAGAAAATTTTGTTGGCTCTGTCACAGAACCGTGTTGACAGCGTTGCGCAGCGCGTATGGTTTTGCTCCGGCACAGGCGGCAATATTCATTGCCGCAAAGGCATGTATCCACGGCTGGCTCGCTTGCGCCTTCGGCGGCCAAGGTTAGCATCAACATTATTCTGGAACAGAGCCATTTTGTTCAGAAGGCCGTGTAACCGCCTATGTCGCAGCGATCCCGCAGGGCGGGAAGCGTGCGTTCCAGCAGCACGCCGTCGCTGTGTCTGGTATCATAACCGAAGGTGACCCGGATGCCCAGGGTGACGAAACGCACGGCGCGCTCCAGTGCAACGGGAAGACTGTCGCCCTGAAGGAACGCGCCGACCAGAACGCTGGAAAAGGTATCGCCCGTGCCGGGGTAGAAGGCAGGGATCCAGGGGCTTTCCACCTTCCAGAATCTGTTCTGCTCCCGGTCGTAGGCCACGGCGGCGCAGAAGCCTTCCCGTTCCGAGGGCGCGCTGGTGATGGCCACGCATCCGGGGCCCATTTCCGCAAGCCGCACGAGCTGATGTTTGAGTTCATGCGGGGGAAGATCGGGGCGGAAAGGCTCATCCAGCAGAAAGGCCGCTTCGGTAAGATTGGGTGCGATGACGTGGGCATGCCTGACAAGCCGGCGCATCGCATTCACCATTTCCGGGGTTTGCGTGGGGTCGAGCGTGCCGTTGTCGCCGAGAACCGGGTCCACCAGCGCAAAGCCGCCCGGCTTGAGAAAGTCATGGATGCACCGGGCTGCAATTTCAAGCTGGCGCGGATTGCCGAGAAATCCGGAATACACGGCATCGAACTTCAGCCCCATGCGCTCCCAGTGATCGAGTATGGGGCCCATTTCACTGGTGAGGTCGTGAAAGGTGAATCCTTCCACGCCGGAGGTTTGGGAAGAGAGCACAGCCGTGGGCAAGGGGCAGACCTGAACGCCCATGCTGGACAGGATGGGAATGGCCACGGTCAGAGACGCCCGCCCGAAACCGGAAAGATCATGAATGGCGGCGACGCGTTGCAAGGGGATGTCGATCATGGTGTGTTTTTATTCCTGGTTCCGGGTGTTTCTGTGAGAAAAACTATATCAGGGGACGCAGCCAGCCAAGAGCCGTGCCGAAAACAATAAGCGCGAGCAGCAGTTGAACCGGACGCTCCGGAAGGTATTTCTGGCAACGTGCGCCCGCATACATGCCCGCAAGTCCACCCAGGCCGAAAAGCAGGCCCAGCAGCCAGTCCGGGCCGACGGACAGTCCGGGATACAGGGGGGCGAGCACTTCGTAGGCCAGCACGCCGCCGACGGAGGTGACAAGCGTGCATAACAGTGTGGGGCCCGCTGTGACGTGTACCGGCAGGCGGAAGCCCGAAACCAGGAACGGCGCGAGAATGGAACCGCCGCCGATACCGTAGATGCCTCCGGCCAGCCCGATCAGCAGGGTCAGTAGAAATACGATGCGCGGATCGTATCCGTATTCTTCCCCGTGAAAGGAAAAACGGAGCCGGTGGAAGCTCCGCTCCAGAATGACAGGTCTGGAGTGACCGGGGGCGTTTTGTCCAGGTTTCTTTTTTCGCAGTCCGGACAGCAGGCGGGCGGCCAGAAGCAGAAGGACAACGGCCGCGAATATTTTGAAACGGGATGCCTCGGCCAGCCATTCCAACCGGATAAAAGCTCCGGTTAACACTCCGGGCAGACTGCCCAATGCGGCGCATCGCGCCAGTGGAGCCAGCAGACGCCCTTCCCGGTAATAGCGCCATACGCCGCCCGGTGTGGCAATGACATTAAAGAGGTGATTGGTAGCGCTGACCGAAGGGTTGGTGTAGCCGAGCGAAATTTGGAGCGGGAGCAGGAGAAAGGCCCCGGAGACGCCCCCCATGCTTGTGAAAAAAGACAGGCCAAAAGCGGCCAGAGGCGGAAGAAAGGGAGAAAGAACGATATCAGCTGTGCAGAAGTACATAGGCATAGCATACGCAAGGGATGCGGCACGGGCAAGATCCGGAATATCGCGTCCTGACTATGTATAATTTCGCTGGAGTATTTTACCCTTCATATTGTTGAAATGTTCTGAACTTCCATGTGAGCGCCTTTCCGGAGCCATGTTCAGGATGAAACGGCTCCGGAAAGGCGTGTGTCTACCTTGCCAGCTTGGCCTTCAGCGCTTCCGGCGGCAGGTGCTCCAGTCGAGCCAGGCGGAACAGGTACAGTATGGAAGAACAGCACAAGCCCACGATAAAGCCGATCCAGAAGCCTTTTACGCCCATGGCCTCTATTCCGGGAAATCCATGAAAACAGAGTATGTATCCAACAGGGAGGCTGACGCCCCAGTAGGAAAGGAAGGCCACAATGAAAATGGCGCGGGTGTCGTTATAGCCGCGCAGCGCGCCGAGAGTCACCATCTGGATGCTGTCCGGGAGCTGATACAGGGCGTTGTAGAACATGAGCATTCCGGCCAGAGCAATGACTTCCGGGGTATTGTTGTAGACTCTGGCAATGGGGAAGCGGAACAGATAGATAAGAAGGGCCGTGCCGCAGGCAATGGCCGTGGCCATATACAATGAAGTCATGCGGGTACTGCGGGCTTCCGCGATATTCCCCTGACCCAGGCGCAGCCCCACTCGAATGGTGGTTGCCGTGCCGAGTGCAAGCGGAAGCATGAACACCAGTCCACTGACGTTGAGGGCGATTTGGTGCCCGGCCACGGCAATGGTTCCAAGAGGGACAATGAGCAACGCGATGATAGCGAAACTGGAAGTTTCCACCAGCATGGCGAAAGCCCCCGGCAGACCGATCCTCGTGATTCGCTTCATGAGCTGAGGAGCGGGAGCTTCAAAACGGATTGCACGCGCGTTCAGACGGCGCACGGAAAAGCTGAGGATGAAGCACATCAGCCAGCAGACCACGGCTGTAGCCACTCCGCAACCCACGCCGCCCAAGCGGGGCATGCCGAATTCGCCGAAGGCGAAGATCCAGTTCAACGGCGCGTTAACGCACAAACCGATGATCCCGGCGATCATGGCCGGGCGGGTGCGGCCGTGCCCTTCCAGATACGCGCGCTGCGCGCCGTACAGCATGAAACCGGGCACCCCCCAGGTGACCGCGTGCAGATAGCGCGCAGTAATTTGAGAAAGTGCGGGATCAATGCCTTCCATTTTGGTGATATAGCGGGATACGCCATAAAAAAAAGCCATTTCCAATACGGAAAGGGCCAGCGCCAGCCATGCGCCCTGCCGCAAAAAACGCCCCAGCCCTTCTTTGTGCCCTGCGCCGATGGATTGCGCCACCAGAGGAGTAATGGCCATGAGCAGGCCGAGCCCGAAAAGAGTGCCGGGAATCCAGAAGGAACTCGCGACGGCGACGGCAGCCATATCAATATGGCTGACCCGGCCTGCGACCACGGTATCCACAAATCCCATGGAGGTTTGGGCAAGCTGGGCCAAAAAGACAGGAACAGCCAGTATGATAAGTGTGCGTGCTTCGCACCAATTGAAATGTTTTGGCATAAATATTGGAGGATAAAAGTTGAAACTTGAGCTTTTCAAATTATTTGAAGAGGCAGGAATAGTCAAGGTAGAATATGGGCTGGCTCTGTTGTAGAACCGTGTTGATAGCATTGCGCGAGACGTGTGTTTTTACTACGGCCCGAGCGGCAACATCCGTTGCCGCAAATGCAGCCCGTGTTCCACACGGGCGAAAGG
>CAJTSU010000131.1:0-6865 GCA_910579055.1 uncultured Mailhella sp.
TGCCTTATCTCTGCTGTCGCCATTCGCAAGGCTCCTTCGTCGCCTGACGACCGCCGCTGGCCCGTGTGGAACACAGTTTGCCTTTGCGGCAAGGTATGCCGTCCGTGTCGGAGCAAAAACACACATCCCGCACAGCGGTATCAACATGGCGCGGTAACAGAGCACCGCAAAATGCTCCGGGCCGCGGCGGCTCAGGCCCGTGCGGGAAGCGCGGCCTGTGTCTGGCACGTCTTCGGCCCCTTGGCAAGGAAGGTGTGGGTAAAGGATATCGCGTCCACCGGGCGGCCGAACAGATACCCCTGCATGCTGTCCAGCCCCATGGCTTCCACCAGCCGGTGTTCCTCGGGGTGCTCCACGCCTTCCAGACAAACCTTGATATTTACATGGTGACAAAGTTCAACCACGAAGCGAATGAATGTTTCGTCAAATCGGCTGTGCACGATATCCCGCACAAAGGTACGGTCTATTTTTACCACATCGGCGGGCGAATTTTTCAGCATTCCCAGTGAGGAATAGCCCGTGCCGAAATCGTCCATGGCGATGCGTATGCCCATGGCGCGCAGGTTGTCGAACACGGTTTGCACATCCCCCTGCATCAGGCAGCTCTCCGTGAATTCCACCACAATATTGCAGGGGGACAACGCCAGCTTTTTCAGCGTGCGATCAATGAACGGGAGCATGTCATCCGATGCGGCCTGAATGTAGGACAGATTGATACTGACTTCAAAATCGGGCCGCAGGGTCGTCCATTGGCGGCATTGCTCGGCGGCGCGCTGGAAAACCCAGCGCCCGAAGGGTACAATAAGCCCGCTCTGCTCCAGCAGAGGGATAAATTCGCCGGGAGAAACCTTGCCGTACTTGTTGCATTGCCAACGGGCCAGCGCTTCGGCTCCCAGCACGCGCGTTCCGTCTGAAGTGACCTGGGGCTGATACGCCAGGGAGAAGTTCTCAAAACCGCGCTCCACGCTTTCCCGCAGTAATTCGGTAAGTTCCAGCGCGCGCCGCTGGGCGATGTTTTGTTCGGGAAGGAAAAATACCTGACAGTTTTTCCCGTTCTGCTTGGCTGTTTCCAGCGCGCTGCCCGCGCAGCGCAGCAGGTTTTCATAATCATGCGCATCGTCCGGAAAGGAGGCCGTACCGGCAGACAGGGTACAGAAGAATTTCTTGCCGTCGTATTCCTGCTGCAGACGGAATGTTCTGGTCAGGGTGTGGTATATCGAGCGGGCATCCTCCCGAGAACCGCGAATCACTATGCCGAACTCGTCGCCGTCCAGGCGGTATAATGAGGCGTGCGCGGGCAGCATGCCCTGAATGCGCTGGGCCACAACGCGCAGGGTTTTGTCTCCGAAATTCTTGCCGTACAGGTTGTTGACATTTTTAAAGGAGTCAAGGCCGATCAGCATGAACTGCACCTGTTGGGTTCGGCAGTTGCGCAGTAATGACTCCGTGTCTTCCGCCATGCGGATTTTGTTGAACAGGCCGGTGATGGGATCGATTTTGTTTTTCTGCCCCAAATTGGTAATAAATCCGGCGAGCAGTGCGGGCTTGCCGTCCTCGTCCCGTTCCAGACTGCCCCGGCAGCGCATCCATACCCATTCGCCTCTGCGGTTACGGGCGCGGTACTCCACGCAATGATGGTCTGCCCGTCCATCCATGATGATTTGATTGGCTTCCAGAAAGGCGGCTTTGTCATCGGGGTGGATATGCGCTTCCCACACGGCGGCGGTATTTTCGATCACTTCTCCGGGCAGGCCGAATTCTTCAACCATGGCCCTGGAATAGCGGCATACCCCGGATTCAATGTTGGAAACATACATATAGGCGTCCGTGCTTCTGGATAACGCCTGATACAGCAAACGGGGATCGCAGGCGTAAAGTTCTTCCCGCGGCAAGGCGGTGTCGGCCGGGCGGCGTCTGGCTTCGAGAATATGCAACTGCTTTTTCCGTTCATACATTTTTTCGTCCGCACCGGACATCACTTCCGCTACGGACGCTCTGACGCCGGGAGTTGCCTCGACCACACCGAAACTGAAATCCACCGCGCAGGGCAGTCCTTCGGCAGAGCAACGGCGGCACAACTCCTCGCGCATGTTTTCCATGCGTCGCACGGCGGCGTGTCGTCTTTCGTCCGGAAAAAGCACGATGAATTCATCACCGCTCAGGCGAAAGCAGAACCCGTTATCCCCCACACCATGACGCAGAACATCGGCAACCAGAAGCAGGGCGCGGTCACCTTCCGCATGGCTGTAGGCCGTATTGATATGTTTCAAAAAGTTTATGTCGAGCAACGCTACGGAAAGCAGAGCGTCGTCCGTTGCCACCCGTTCCAGCGCCGCATCCAGTTCAGCCAGCCCGGCCCGGCGGTTGGGCAGGAGAGTGAGATCGTCGCGCCGGGATGCTTCCCGCAGATGCTGGTAGTCTGTAACATCAAGAGATTGCTGCAGATGCGCTATGCTCCCGTCGACCCAGGGCATGAGGCAGTCGTAGTTTTTGAACAGTCGCCCGGTCAGCGAATTGTGTGTTTCCCAATGGTAAAGAGGGGATTTGGCGCTGTTTTTTTCCAGAAAAGGGATGGGGCAGAACTCGCAGCGGCGCTCGGCCCCCTTTTGCAAGACTTGCCAGCAGATTTTCCCTTCCGGGTTTTTGAGGTTGAAATATTCCCGCATGGTTTGATTCATGTAAAGAATTTCGTCCGTACGGGGATTGGTGATGCAAATGCAAACTTTTGCCTGAGCCTGCGCCGCGTTGAGAATATGGTTACAGAGGCGTTGTTCCGCGCAGAATTCGCGTCCGGCCAGAAAGATACTCAACGTCAGGGCCAGTTTGGCCAGAGTTTCCAACTCCCTCAAAGTCCAGCGGGACTGTGCTTCCGCTCGCCGGAACAGCACAATACCGGTGAGTTTTTCTCCGGTCAGCAGGGGGGCCGCGCAGCACGGGCCGGGGCGGTAGGGCAAGGGGAAATCTGTGGGAGGAATCTGGGCGCAGAGTGGTTTTGCGCCCATAAGCCGGGTACATAGCCGCGCGGCTCTTGTCGGGGAAAACCAGGCCGTGAGCGCGGCATCATCCGGGAATGCGCCGCGAAGAGCATCCTGTTCCGATTTACTCCATACCACAGAGGCACTGACGTCAAATTTTTCACCAAATAAAAAAAGCGCTGTTCCGTCCAGAGGAATATGCTTCGTCAGAAAGGAAGACAAAGCCGCAAAGACATCATCCAGAGCCTGATCATACCGAAATAACTGCGATAGTTCGGTAGATATTACCTCTTCCGCTGCGTCATCATCCCACGCCATCCGGGAACCTCCTTTTTGCGATACGGCTGTAAAGACGAGTACTCCAGAGGATAACTCAACCTGGTCATGTTATTCAGCAAGTATGTATCTTGGCATAACACGGTAAAAGAAAGAGTATTTTTTCAAATTTTGTTCACCAGTAAACTTTTATTTGTTATATAAATGCGCCTCTCTTCTGTCAATGCTCAACAAAAAGGCGCTTCCCGGTACCATCGCGGGGCGTTATCGTCAGCGTGATGATAACGTCTTCAAGGCAGGATCCGCCGCGGGCTTCCGCTTTTTTCGCAACGCGGCTCTGACCTGCAACCCGCCAAGTTTTGCCGCCCGCCCCATGTCTGCCGTGACCTGCCTCTTGACAGGATAGCGTCTTTCGCAGCTTGCGCTCTGTTTTTTATGCCTGATATCCTCACTCCGGGGCCGCTGAGGGGAGGGGAGAAGCCGGGGGGGACATGCCGTCTTTTGTCATCCCGTATTTTTTGAGCAGCTCATAGAGGTGGCCGCGCGAAAGCCCCGCTGCCGGAGCCGCGCGGCGAACGTCACCGTGAAAACGGGCGAGGAGGGCCGTCAGATATTCGGTGTCAGCTCTGGCCCGGTTCTCTTTAAGGGTAGGAAATTTTTCCGCCGTTTCCGAAGGAGTTTTCAGGGCTGCTTTTGCAGCGATGCCGGAGAGCGCTTTCAGGGACGGGAGATCGTCGCCAAGCGTTGCGCCGGGAAAGCTCAGGCGGCTTTTTGCCAGAGAAATACGGATTTCCATAGGCAGATGGCGGGCAAGGATGCGGCCGTTGCCCGCAGCCGCACAGGCGCGTTCCATCGCGTGTTTCAGTTCGCGCACGTTGCCGGGCCAGGAATAGGTGGTCAGCATGTCGAGCACATCCTGCCCTGCTTCCTTGTATGGAAAGCCGTTGTGCTGACAGCAGCTTTCAATAAAGCGGGCGGCCAGCGCGGGAATATCCTCCAGCCGTCGGCGCAGCGGCGGTACATGGATATGCATGCCGCGCAGGCGGAAACGCAGATCACTGCGGAACAGATCCATGTCCACCATATCATCAAGGTTGCGGTTGGTAGCTGCTACCAATCTGAAATCGCTGGAAATTTCTCTGATTTCTCCCACCGGGCGAAAGCGGTGCTGTTCCAGCGCGCGCAGAAAGGAACCCTGCGCGGGCAGGGGCAGTTCTCCCACTTCATCCAGAAAGAGCGTACCCTGATCGGCTGCCGCCAGCAGCCCTTCCCGCGTCCTGTCCGCGCCGGTGAACGCGCCGCGTGTATGGCCGAAGAGATGGGCTTCCACCAGATTATCCGGCATGGAGGTACAATCCACAGTAATAAACGGCCCCGCGGCGCGTGCGCTGTTGAGGTGCAGGGCGTTGGCGAACAGATCCTTGCCGGTGCCGGTTTCTCCCGTGATGAGCACGTTTACGCTGCTTGAGGCTGCTTCCTGGAGTTCATGCAGCGCGTCCGTCAGCGCAGAGCTTGACCCGATGATGTCCGGCCGCTGGAATTTCCCGTCCTGAACGGTACTGCGGGTCTGCCTCCATTGTATGACTTCTCCGAGTATGCGGGTGAGTTCCCGCAGGCGCAGAGGCTTGACCAGATAATCCCAGGCTCCGGCGCTGAGCGCGGCTTCCGCCGCCGAGGCGTTGCCGTGCCCGGTGATGACGATGACATCGGGGTGCCCGGGGCCCTTGGTCAGGCGCTCCAGTTCCGCCAGTCCGTCTCCGTCCGGGAGCATGACGTCCAGCACAATGAGATCGAGCGAGCGCCCGGCAGCCGTTTCCGCATCCAGCAGGATGCGGCCTTCGCGCAGAGACGCGGCGCTCAGCACTTCATAGCCCAGGGCTTCTCCTGCTTCACGCGTCAGCATGCGGATCAGGTTTTCGTCATCTATTACCAGCAAGCGGGCCATTGGCTCCCTCCTGTTCACGGCGCAGCGCTGCCGACGCCCGTTTGAGTTCCCGCGCGCAATCGGCGCGCAGCGAGTTTTTTACGGTGTCAGCGCCGGTATTGGGGTCGGTTCTGACGGCGGGAGCATGTTGAGCATGTTCAGGATGCGCGGCACGTTCCGGCGCAGGGCCGAGCGCGTGTTCAAGCGCGGCGCAGGCGGCGCGCAGACGCGGCAGACCCAGCAGGGCGGCGCTGTTTTTCAGGCTGTGCGCTGTTCTGCGCAGTTCGGGCGCGGAAAGAGGGCATTGTTCCAGCATATCGGACAGGGAGGGAATTTCCTCCACAAACGCGTCGATCATGCGCAGAAGCAGGGCGGCGCTGCCGTCTGCCGCATCCAGCGCGTCTTCCCGGATGAAGACGGGGGTATCCTCTTCGTTGCTTCCCACGTCTGCGATGCCGTGCGCCGGCCGGGATACGTCCGGAGCGCCGGTCAGCATGTCGTCGAGCGTTTCCGCCAGCTGCGCCATGCGCACGGGCTTGAGCAGAAAGTGGCAGTTTTCCGCCTCGCGGGAGAGGTCGGGAGCACAACGTGCATTTCCGGAAAGCGGCACAGCGCTCAGCAGGAGGATGGGCGTTCGCGCGTCCGTGCCTGTCCGTCCCTCCCGGATGTTTCGGGCAATATCAAGGCCGTCCATGTCCGGCAGGCCGAGATCCAGAATGACCGCGGCAAAGCGGCGTGAACGCAGCAAAAAGAGCGCATCGGAGCCGTTATCCGCCATGTGCGCGGAGTATCCCGCGCCTTCCAGCGCCTCATGCAGAAAGATCGCGGAAACCGGGGTGTCTTCCACTACCAGAACATCGCCTTTTCGGCCCTCCCGGCCGTATGGAGTCGCCTGGACGGAAGACGGCTTCCCGGCGCGGGGTAAAGGCGCGCCGCCTGTTTTTGCGGCGTGGTGCGGGGCAGGAAGGGGGAAATTCAGCCTCAGGAGAAAAACACTGCCCTGCCCCGAACTCTCCTCCAGGGTGAGGTCGCCTCCTCCGGTTCGCGCGATGAGCCGGGCAGCCGCCAGACCCAGCCCGACGCCGCGTTCGCTCTGCGCCCGGCGTGAGCCCTGCTCGAAGCTTTCAAAAATGCGTTCCCGGTCGCAGAGGGGAATTCCCGGCCCGGTATCGCGCACTTCAAAGCGCAGCTGGCAGGCGTTGGAATTGCCGTTTTCGCGCGAGACGCACAGGCTGACGCAACCGTGCTCCGTGAATTTGACGGCGTTGCCCAACACATTGCCGAGCGCCTGCCGCAGGCGGAAGGCGTCGCCGATCAGGACGGACGGCACATCCGGGTTCACGTTGCACTCGAGTTTCAGCCCTTTGGCGTCACAGGTCGGGCGTATGGCGTCCAGACAGGCCGTCACTTCTTCAGCAGGGCGGAAAGGTTCGTTGCGGGCAGGCTGCCTGTCCGCTTCCAGCAGGGAATAGCGCATCACGCCGTCCACCACGCCCAGCAGGCTGGATGCGGCGTCACGCAGATGTTCCAGAAGATAGCGACGGCGCGGTTCCGCGCTGTCTTGTACCAGCAGATCCGCCATGCCGAGCATGCCGCTCAGCGGGGTGCGCATGTCGTGGGTCATGTTGGCAAGAAAGGCGCTCTTGAGGCGGCTGGCGGCTTCGGCCTTTTCCTTTTTGCGGTTGAGCTG
>CAJTSU010000131.1:6875-10064 GCA_910579055.1 uncultured Mailhella sp.
CGCGCCGCCGATGCCCAGCGTACCGACAAGCCCGATAAGCCCGAAGGCTCTGGCGGCGTCCTTTTTGCGCGCTTCCCCTGCCTGCCTCAACGGCGCGGCTTCAAGCGTCAGGCTGATGCCTCCCAGCAGGTCGCCTTCCGCCGTGTTTTCATGGCACTCCAGACAGCTTTTTTTGGCCCGCAGCGCGGCGATGGAACGGAATTGAGGTTCTTCGGAACGCACCAGTTCAAAGTATTCTCCGTGCGCGGGGTCAAAACGTTTTAATGCCGCTTCCTCCCATGCGTCGGCCCGGTTGTCCGGGCGCTTGGGAGCCAGAGCGATGATGCGAAATCCGGCTATGGTGGAGCGGAAGTTTTCAGAAATCAGCCGCACCATATAGGCGGGGTTAATTTTGACCAGACGTTGCCCGTCCGCTGTGTACAGCACGCGTTTTTCCGCGGGAATCCAGGGGTTTGCCGGACTGTCCGGGTTTTCCGGCACAAAAATCCCGCCGTTTTGCGCGTTCCAGTCACGCATGTCCACGATGCTGGAATAGAGCGTTTCCAGCTGGAGCCGGGCCAGCCCTTCGGTATAGTTGTCTTCTCGCCGCTGGGTCCACATGAGCAGAAGAAAAAGCAGCAGCCACCATAACAGAATAAGTAGCAGAGGAACGCGGAGTGAAGACCAGTATGACGTGGATGGTGGAATGTGCATGGATACACCGCCGGCGCCGTGGGGGGAACCATTTTGGTCTTGTTTTTCCGACCAGATTGTCAGAAATTTATGACAATATGTCAGAAAAAAAGGATTGAAACAAGGGCAGGAATACGGGAAGAACCTTCTTTTGTCGCTAACATGCCGAGGTATATTCATATTTTTTTAGTGAAAATCCTGTGCGAAAACATACGATCTGGCATACTTTTTGATAGAATAATGCAGAGATTGTTCCATGCCGGGGAAGGCCCGGCGGGAGATTCAATCCTTGAGGAAAGAGGAGGCTAGAATGTCGGAAAAGTCACCCCGCAGAATGCCGTGCCTGAAGCTGCTGCTTGGCGGCGTCGCTCTGGGCGTTCTGTTGCTGGCGGGGATGGCGTGGGGGATGAGAGTGTCCGACTCCCGCCCGTTCTGTTCCACGTGCCATATTATGGATCAGGCGGCCCGGACGCATAAAATGTCCACCCATGCCGATTTGGCCTGCAATGAGTGCCACGCCCCGGCAAACCTGGCGGCGAAGCTGCCCTTCAAGGCCGCGACCGGCGGATGGGACGTGTACATGAACACGTTCGGCGATCCGCAGCTGCCCGTCCGGGCGACGCTGAAGACCAGGGACGTGGTCAATGCCAACTGCAAGGCCTGTCACGCCGCGACGAACATGGAAGTGGCCAGTATGGACGTGAAACCCTACTGTGTCGATTGTCACCGTAATATTCAGCACATGCGCATGAAGCCCATCAGTACAAGGATGGTGGCCGATGAATAGACAGATGCTCTCCCGTTCCGCCCGTGTTGCCGCGGTATTTGCCGCGCTTGGGCTGTTGACCGCCTGCGATGACGTATCCACGGCGGAACTCAAGACTCCCGTGTACCAGACGGGCCTCAAGGATGCCGAATACCACGGCACGTCGGAGTTCAAGGATACGTTCCCTCTTCAGTATGCCTCGTACCGCCGCAACGACGAAAGCGAAGTGATGACCAGGTACAAGGGCTCTGTCAACTTCATGAAGAACGACAATGTGGACGGTCTGCCCGAGGGCTACCCGCAGGCCGCCCAGCCCTACCTCAAGAACCTGTGGCTGGGCTACCCCTTCATGTACGAATACCGTGAGGCGCGGGGGCATACCTACGCCATACACGACTTTCTGGAAATCGACCGTATCAACCGCTATGGGGAAAAGGGCGGCCTGCCCGCCACCTGCTGGAACTGCAAGACCCCCAGGATGGTGGAATGGATCGGGCAGTACGGGAATGATTTCTGGACCAAGGATGTCAACGAGTTCCGCGCGCAGGTGACGGACGACGACTCCATCGGCTGCACCCCCTGCCACAATGCTGAAACCATGGAGCTTCAGCTCTACAGCGAACCGCTCAAGGATTATCTGAAGTTTGCGGGCAAGGATCCGGCTAGGCTGTCCCGCGCGGAAATGCGTTCGCTGGTGTGCGCGCAGTGCCATGTGGAATACTATTTCAACGATCCCGGCCACGGCCCGGCCAAGCGCCCGCATTTCCCGTGGGAAAAGGGCTTCTCTCCCGAACAGATATACAGCGTGTATGAAGATAACGGCACGGTGACGATGGCCGGGTTCGAGGGCAAGTTTGCGGACTGGATTCATCCCGTCTCTCAAACGCCCATGATCAAGGTGCAACATCCCGAATATGAAACCTGGATCGACGGCCCGCACGGAGCGGCCGGGGTGACCTGCGTGGACTGCCACATGCCGTATCAGCGCGTGGAGGGCAAGAAGATGTCCAGCCACTGGTGGACATCTCCGCTCAAGGATCCGGAACTGCGCGCCTGCCGTCAGTGCCATGCCGACAAGACGCCCGAATATCTGAAGAGCCGGGTGGAGTACACGCAGGACAAGACCTACAGCCAGCTGCTCAAGGCGCAGGAAGATTCCGTACGCGCGCACGAAGCCGTACGCCTGGCTCTGGAATGGCAGGGCGACAAGCCCGCCGACTATGACCAGCTGATTATCAAGGCCAAGGAAAACGTGCGCAAGGGCCAGATGTTCTGGGACTATGTCTCCGCCGAAAACAGCGTGGGCTTCCATAACCCCGCCAAGGCCCTGGATACCCTGACCAGTTCCATGACATACAGCCGGAACGCGATCAATTATGCGATGCAGGCCACCAACTACGGCATCGGGCCGAAGCTGGAAGGCGACATCAAGCGGATTGTGCCGCCCATCCTCAAGATGAGCCGCAAGCTCCAGCAGGACCCGGAATACCTGAAGACCAACCCCTGGTTCGCGTATCTCAAGCCCCTGCCCGAAGCCGAACAGGTATGGGACGGAGGCAGGAAGGTCAGATAGCGTTCCGTTATTGAAAATGCCCGGGGGCAGAGTTCTTGCCCCGGGCACGGGAACAGATCCGCCGCCTCCCCTCTGATCGGCGGGGAACAGCGAAGCCCGGAAGCAATTCCGGGCTTCGCGCATTTGAGCTAGAGCATTTTGTCATTGAAATGCTCTCGGAGTCGAGCGGAGCGAGGCT